>QGUR01000382.1 GCA_003242205.1 Chloroflexota bacterium
GCCGTGGAAAAACGTAGTGCTGCAAAATCCCAGCGAACGCGAATCTCCTGCCCCGGTATCCCCCGACCGTTGCCATCCTGAACGTTGACTTCGATCACGCCCGAGGCATCGGCCCGGCAAAACGTCGAAATGTTGACCAATACAAAGCTCGTGCGCGGTTGCACGGTTGGTACGACCACCGGAACCGGCGTCGAGGTTGGCCGGCCTTCGCCCGCGGGAGTCGGAGTCTTGGTCGGCGGGGGCATGAACGTCGCCGTCGGCAGCACGACTTCGACCACGGTGGTCGGCGGCGCATCCTGCGCGGGCAGCAGCGTATCGGCGCAGCCCGATTTACCCTGAAGGCGATAGAAGGCCATCATCTGCCGCACGGCGCGCAGCCCGCTGTTGCTGTCCACATAGCCGGTGCTGGCAAGATAGCAGGCAGCATCGGCGACGGCCTGTATCGGGTCGCCCGGCAGTCGCAGCGACAGAAGCCGGTTGACCGCCCGGTCGAGATCGCCGTCGTAGGCATAACCGAGCATGATGGCGACGAGATAGTGGCGTTTGTCGGCGTCGCTCAACTGCCAGGGTTCGGTGTCAAATTCCTTGACCGGGTCAATGGCCCAGGCATAGAACAGCCCAAGCCCAACACCGATGACCAGACCGACGACCAGCAGCGGCCAGGAGATCAGGTGGCGTGGCCGCGTATATTTGCGCGCCGGTTGCGGGCGCGGTGGATCGAGCGTGACGGAATCGCTCATGACGACTGCCCGGGCAGCCGCACCTGACGGTACGGCTCCATGATCGGCGTCAGGCGACCAAGCGCTTCGGACAGGCCGACGAGCGGGCGCACATCGTCCACGTCGCGCGATGTCGTGATATAACGCTCGGTCACTTCCTGAACGAAGGCGGGGATATTTTCGACGCCCAGAACGCGCAACCGCTGCATCACGCCGGTCAGATCGCGGTCGGCCATATAGCCAGCCGCCACCATGACCGTATATTCATCCTTATAGCGAGGGCTAAGGCTGCTGGCAGGACTATCGATATATTCAACCGGAAACTGAACCCAGCCCAGATAAAGCCCGAGGCCAATACCGACGATCAGGCCGGCAAATAACGATAACAGGAAGCGTATCATCCCTACCCTGTTCTAGCCGCTCAACCTCATTCCTGCCGAAACATTGCCCGGCGCGAAGCCGATGCCCGCGTGTTCGCATCAGCGCCGTTGCCGGGTAATGTTACGCATGACCGGGGCTTTACGCAAAAGTTTGCGCGCTCACAGCTCGCGAATCGCCGCCAACCGCTCCTCGGCGTCAAGCCGGTAGCTGAGCGGATAAATCTCGCTCCAGGCCAGAACCCACTCATAATCACGGGCCGCCTCGTCCTCCCGGCCCAGCGCTTCGAGCACCTGCGCCCGCAGAAAACGGCGACCAGCGTTCTGCGCCGTCTCCAGAGCCAGATTGACCGCCGTCAGGCTGTTCTGGTAGTTACCCAGCGCATAGTGGGCGCGAGCGATATATTCCTGCGCCAGCGCCATCTGATCCTGCGGCAGATCGGAAACGCGCAGCAGCAATCCGAGCGCCTCGTTGTAAGTCTCCGTATCACCGGCCCGCGCCGTGTCGATCATCAGACGGGCGCGCAGTAAGTCCAGTTCGGCTTCGGGAACGAGGCCGGTTCCGTCCAGCGCTTCCGCGTCCGCCAGCGCGATTGCCGCGGCCCCGGCTAGTGAGGCCACGCGCATGCGCTGCGCCTGCACTTCCGGCGTTTCGAGCAGGTTGAAAGCGCGCGTCAGGTCGTCCAGAGCGAGATCGTAGCGACGCTGCTGGCGGTAAATCTCGGCCCGGCCCAGCAGCGCGCCGGATGTCGCTTCGGTCACCGTATCCGGGGCCAGCGCCTGAGTATAGGCCGCCAGCGCCGCGTTGCGATTGCCTTCCCCGGCGCGGGCGTCGCCGAGCAGTTTCCAGCCGGTAGGGCTGCCGGGATAGTAGAACAGGTACGCCTGCGCGTACAGCACGGCCAGACCGGGTTTGCCCTGAGCCAGCGCCGCCTCCGTTCGCAGGATATGAGCGGCTTCGGTTTCGGCGTTCAGCAACAGCGCGACATAGGCGTCGTAAATGGCGGCTTCATGCCGTCCAAGTTCCAGATTAAGCTGGCCGCGTTTGGTCAGCAGCGCAGGGTTGCCCACCAGTTCCGGGGTTTGCAGCGCTTCGTCCATCAGCGTGAGCGCGTCGGTCAAATCGCCCTTCAGCCGTAGCGTTTCGGCCAGCGCCAGATAGGCGTCGACATTGGCACGGTTGCGCGCCAGCGCTTCTTCGGCATGCTCGGCGGCCAGTTCGGTCAGTTCATTCAGACGGGCCGTGCTACCATTTTCCGCCGCTTCGCGCGCCATCTCCGCGTACACAATGGCATAGCCGGTATCGATCACCGGCTTGTACTGGCCGGTATTGCTGGGATTGAGGCGGCTTTCGGCGTCATCAAGCGCGCGCAGCGCGGCGTCGGTGTTCCCCGTCTTCAGAAAAGCCATCGCCTCAAAATAATAGGGCGCGGGGTTGAATAGTTCGCTGACGGCGGCGCGCTCAGCGGCAAGGGTCGGCAGCGCGACCACGGCCTGCCCGCTGTCGATCAACGCGACGGCGTTGCGAAGCGGTACACTTTCGACTCGCGGAAAGATTTCGGTCGGACGCGGCGGGAAATAGGGATCGTAGGTCGGCAGCGCCGGCGGAACGGTCGGGCTGGGCGTCAGCGTAAGCCGTGGCGTCGGCGAAGGCGTCGGCGTCAGGCCCGGCGTTGGCGTCGCTGTCATGGTCGGGGTGTAAGTCGCCGTCGGCGTCGGCGCGAAGAGCACAGCCCGCGCGTCCTCGTTGTTGAGCACAAACAGCGCGCCGCCGCCACCAAGCACGATCAGAAAGGCGATGATGGCCGCTGCCACCTGAGCGCGCAGCACCAGAATATCGTTTTCGCCGGCTCGACGGCGCATTTTATGCACCCAGCGCACGTTTCCGGCGGCCGCGCTCGTCGCAAGATACGCGCCGATCACTGCCTCCGCCTGACGCTGCGCCTCGGCAATCTGCTCGGCAGATGGAACCGGTACGCTGGGCGTGGACGGCAGGATTTCCCCGGCGGACGGCGAGGATGACTGGAGCTTCATGCCGTCAAGCGGGCGAATCGCCGGTCCTTGCTGCACCGGCTTCCCCTGAAGAGCCGCCAGCGCGCGCAGCGCTGTTTCGTTATGCGGGTTGAGTTCGAGCGTTTTTTCCAGGCAAAATATCCGCTCGCGGGGATCATCGACCACACTCGCCAGCCAGATCCAGGCCGGTTCGCTCTGCGGGTCCAGGCGTATCGCCTGCTGGAGAAGCAATCGCGCTTCCTCCCTGCTGCCCCGTTTTGCCGCTTCAATGCCACGCAGACGAAGAGATTTCGCCTCGTTGAAAGCCACGCACGACGCTCCTTCGTTGAAACGAGCCGACAATCTCAGTGTAGAACCGGGTTCCCTTAAGAAACAAAAAGGCTGTGTTCGCTAGGAACAACAGCCTAGAAGCAACAGCCCGACGGCGCACAATCACACAGGCGGCCAGGGGTAGTTTGGCCCCGCGCCCGGCAGCGGATAGCGCCGGGTCTTTAGCAGGTGACGCACACGAGCGCGAAAGGTGTTGATCTCATGCGGCGACAGCAACCGCCCCAGCGCCTGCCGGTAGGGTGTTTTTTCGTCATCCAGCACTGCCGCCAGCCGTTCCAGATCGTCGAGCAGCGGTTCGGGTACGGGTTGGCCCGCGAAATCCCAGATGACCGTGCGCAGCTTGGGCGCGCTGTGGAAGGCGATGCCGTGGTCAATAGCCCACAATTGCCCCTCGCTGTC
>QGUR01000383.1 GCA_003242205.1 Chloroflexota bacterium
TGCATTGATCAAATGCTGGATATTTTGTTCCTTCCCGGATAAGCGAACCCAACTTAAGCAACCTCAAGATATGAAAATCCTCAAAGACGTATAGACTGAAAGAAGGAAAATCGCTGACCTAACCAGAAAACACAAAGCATGCGCTTGCTCATTCTGAACAACGAGTATCCACCAATCGGCGGTGGAACAGCGACTGCCTGCTATTATGTCGCGCATGAGCTGGCGCGCCGCGGCGTTGCCTTTGACCTGGTGACCTCGACGCCCGATAACCAGCAGTTTGAAGTCTGCGAGCTTGCTCCACGCGCGCGTGTCTTTCGCGTCCCCATCGACAACCGCAACCCTCACTACCAGTCCGAACGCGAACTCATCAATTACATCACGCGCAGTTTTGGCTTTATTCGTACCCTTTATCGCGGCGACGGGCCGAAATACGATTTATGCCATGCCTGGAGCGGCCTACCTGCCGGAGCGCTGGCCTGGTTGTTGCGATGGAAGCGCAATCTTCCCTACATCGTCGGGCTGCGGGGTTCCGATGTGCCCGGCTATGACGTGCGCTATAAGTGGTTATACCCGTTTCTGAAGCCCGCGCTGCATCTGATCTGGGCCCACGCCAGCGCCATTACGGCCAACAGCTACGAATTGCGAAGTCTTGCCCTGCAGTTCCGGCCCCATGACAGGATCGAAGTCATTCCCAATGGCGTCGATCTTGCGGCCTTCACCCCGACGTCGCTCGCCGACCGGCCAGACGACCACGTTTTCACGATTCTGTGTGTCGCGCGTCTGGTGGAACGCAAGGGCATTGGCGACCTGATCGACGCGGTCGACATCGTTCGGCGGTCATACGATAACGTGCGGTTCGTGCTGGTTGGGCGGGGTGACAAGGAAAACGAGTTTCGGGAGAAGGTCCGTCGCCTGGAGCTTGACCGGTGGATCGAATTTCGCGGCGTGGTCGCTCACACCGCCATGCCGGCGACTTACAATGAAGCCGATCTGTTCGTTTTGCCCTCCCTAAACGAAGGCATGTCCAACGCCGTGCTGGAAGCGATGGCAAGCGGCCTGCCGGTCATCACAACCTATACCGGCGGAACCGCCGAAATGATTCGCGGCAATGGCATCATCATCCCCAAACACTCACCGGACGCCATTGCGGAAGCCGTCATTGAATTGCTCAACCAGCCTGAACTGCGGGTACAGATGGGAGCGCGTAGCCGCCAAATCGCGGAAACGCTGGTCTGGGAGCGTGTCGCCGACGATTACATCGACCTCTATGAGCGGACAATGGAAAAAATCGGCGTCCAGCTACCTGTCCGCGCCCCGATTCGCTGAGTTGCGATGTGCGGCATTTGCGGCATCATCAGCCGCCACGATTTTCCGGGGAAAGCCGCCGTGGAAGCGATGTGCGCCGCGCTGCGGCATCGAGGCCCGGACGAAGAAGGTTTCTTCCTGCGCCCGAACGTTTCCCTCGGCATGCGCCGGCTGCGAATTATCGATCTCGCAACCGGGCGACAGCCCATCAGCAATGAAAATCTAACGCTCCACGTCATCTACAACGGCGAGATTTACAACTACCGCGAGCTGCGTGCCGAACTGACGGCGCTTGGGCATGTTTTCTCCACCCGAACCGATACCGAAGTCATCGTTCACGGCTATGAAGAATGGGGACTGGAAGCGATCAGCCGGTTCAACGGCATGTTCGCCTTTGCCCTGTATGATGAGCGCGAGCACAGGCTGATTCTCGCTCGTGACCGCGCCGGGCAGAAACCGCTCTTCTACCACTGGAACGGACAACGCCTCGCTTTCTCGTCGGAGTTGAAGGCGTTGCTGCGATTGGAAGATGTGCCACGCGACGTAGACGGCCAGGCGATCTATCACTATTTGTCGCTGCAATACGTGCCCGGCCCGAACACCATTCTGACAGGCGTCAGGCAAGTGCCTCCGGGCCATTGTCTGATCTTTGCCGGTGGAGATATTTCCGTTCAACGCTACTGGCGGCCTGATTACCGGCACAAGGCTATTCGCACGCAGGCCGAGTGGATCGAACGGACGCGAGAGCTTACAGAACAGGCCGTTCGCCGCCATATGGTCAGCGATGTGCCGATCGGCGTCTATCTCAGCGGCGGCGTCGATTCTTCCGTCGTTGCCGCTGAAATGTCGCGTCACGGCCCGCTCAAAACCTTCTCCATCGGCTTCGATGTCGAGGCCTACAATGAGCTGGAACACGCGCGACGCATCGCGCGGCGCTATGGCACCGACCATCATGAGTTTGTCGTCACGGCCGATGAAGTGCTGGCAACGCTTGAAGACGTCGTCTGGTTCTCCGACCAGCCGCTGGCCGACGTGTCCTGTCTGCCGACGTTTCATCTCGCGCGGTTGACCCGCGAACACGTCACGGTCGCTCTGACGGGGGATGGCGGAGACGAGGTGTTTGCGGGCTACACGCGCTATGTCCTTGACCGCTGGCTGCGCTGGTTTCGCCTGCTGCCCGATAGAGTTCGCCAGCAGTGGCTTCCCGCCATCGTGAAAAGACTGCCGGATAACGCCCACATTCCGACCGACCGTAACGTTGTTGCCGGGCTGAAGCGGCTGGCCCAGGCCTCCAGCACCTCGTATCGGGCCAGCATTCTCGCCTGGGGATCGTTCTTCACCGAAAGCCAGAAAGCGGAGTTGCTCTGCCGTGACTGGCTGAAACACATCAATCCGGTTTCTACGGTCGCTTTGCTGGGCGAAAGATTCGATGAAGCGGCGGCGACGACCCGGCTTGATCGCACGCTGGCAGTCGACTTCCAGACCTATCTCGCCGACGACCTGCTGGTCAAAGCCGACCGCATGGCCATGGCGCACTCCCTTGAAACGCGCGCGCCGTTTCTCGACAACAGCCTGATCGAGCTAGGAATGCAAATGCCGGAAGCGTTGAAAATTCGCGGGTGGGATCAGAAGTGGGCCTTGCGGCAGGCGTTTCGTGATTCGATACCGGCGGAAAATGTCCGGCGAATTAAGCGCGGTTTCGGCATTCCGATTGGTGTCTGGCTGCGCGGACGGCTGCGCGAGAGGGCGCGCGAAATTCTGCTGGACCAGCGAACGCTCCAGCGAGGCTACTTCAATCCGGATGCAGTTGAGGCGCTTTTAGAAGAACACCAGCGCGGGACCGTCGATCATGGGCAGCGCATCTGGGCGCTCATGGTGCTGGAATTGTGGCACCGGCAGTATGTGGATAATAATGATGCTTTGAAATTTACGTAGGCCCCTATCACTGGCACAGTTTATTAAGTTGAAACATCAGCCTCCGGTAACTTGCCCAGCACCATAATTAAGTCACCTCGGCGCTGTTGAATTGAGTGTAAACAACTGGTAGAGCAAGAAGGCAAGTAGTTTCCGTCCCGGCCCATAGCGCCCGTCAGTCCCCTGGCCACCCGTTAGAGTCAAGAATCGACGGTACAGCGGTGAGTAAAACGGAAATCCCCATTCGATAAAGCGAACAATTTCAAATCCGGCCTCTACCATTTTTGCTTGCAACTCACCACGCTGGTAGTTTCGGACATGTCCGACTACCTTTGCTTCCCATTCAGGCAGTTGCTTTCCTTGCACCGATGATATGAGCACATACTTATTGCACATACGGCGCAGATTGGCTATTGCAGCCCTATCGTCTGGAATGTGTTCAAGCACATCGACGTTAAGTACAAGATCATATTTTCGGTCAAGTGTCTGACTTTGCAGGTCAATCACTTCAAAGTGGCCACGACCAAGCCGCTTTTTAGTGACTTCAACACTTATGGGTGAAAAGTCAATTCCGCCTATCTCTGAAACGTGAGGATATAATCGCACAATTTCCGTA
>QGUR01000070.1 GCA_003242205.1 Chloroflexota bacterium
ACCACCGAGCGCGTGCCACGGTTTGCCAGGACGGCGACCCTTGGAAACTGGGGCGCGTTTCCGCGCTCGGTGCCTCGCTAGCCTGCCGCAATAACCAGACTCCGCGCGAGATCGACGTCCGCGCTTTGCAGGAGCGGCTTGTCGAGGCTGGCGTGCTGCCGGAGGCCATCTTACAGCGCCAGCTCGTTCTACGTCGCTATGATGAGCAGACGCTCAGACGGTTTATCGACGACCTCGGTCAGGTCTATCCGTTCTATCACTACGCCGATATGGAACTGACCGACGTTTTTGAGGGCGACATCCCACTCGTCGAATTGTGCTGCGCCGGTCCGCAGGTGATTCCGCTGCTGGAGGAGGCGCTGGCACAGGCGACCTCTCGCGCTCAGCGGCTGGCGCTGGCGCAGGCGCTGGCTTTGGCCGGTTCCACCAGTGGCGTGCCGGTGCTGGTCGAGGCGCTGGAGCGGGAACTGAGCGGCCCTGAACTGCCGCCGCGCACCGGGGACATTCGCCATAGCCAGCTTCCGCCCGATCAGGGCGCGATGCCCGACCCGGCGTATCTGCTCTATTCGCTCGGCATGGCTCCCGATGAGCGCGCCGTGCCGGTATGGAGACGGGTTGCCAGCCTGCTGGCGTCCGCGCGCGAGGAAGATTTTTACGACGGCCTCAAAGGCACGTTCTATTACGTCGATGCGCTGTGTTTCGGCGTGGAACGGCTGGCGACGGCCGATCTCATTCCGCTGTTGCAGCAGGTGCATGGTTACGCGCCGTTTCACGGGCAATCGAGGCGGCAGGGCTTTGAGCCGGATTACGTGCAGGAACGGCTGGCCTATCTGGAAGTGACGCTTGGCCGGGCACTGGCCCGCTGTGGCAGCCCGGATGGCTACGTCGTGCTCATTTCCTATCTGGAGGACGCGCGCGCTCTGCTGGCCGAATACGCGCATAGCGAACTGGTCTCGATTACCGGCGAGGATCGGGGCAAGGATACCCGCGCCTGGAGCGACTGGCTGGAGAGCAACGGCGACCGGCTGGCCCCCGTTCCGTGGCGCGGCCCGACCGAACCGATGGCGGTCTGGGGACAGTCGATTTTGCGCGCCGGCCCGCGAACGTGAACGCCGCCTGACCAACCCGGTTGGTGGCTGTCGAGAGCGGGCATACAATCATTGCCTGTGGTCTTCGCAGTTCTATAATCGGCGGCAGCCGTTGTATTCATCGCGGCGGAAATTAGAAAAGGCAAAGCCTATGGCTGTCGTTGGGCTGACAGACGCACAGGCCAGCGAGCGACGCCGGCAGGGGCAGGGCAATGATGTCCGGCTTAGCACCAGCCGCTCGTATGGTGAGATCATCCGCGCGAACATCTTTAACTTCGTCAATATCATCCTGTTTACGATCGGCGCGGCCATGATCCTGATTGGCCGTCTCGGTGACGCTGTCACGAGCGTCGGCCTGATTCTGGTCAATGTGCTGATCGGCGTCGCGCAGGAGATTCGCGCCAAGCGCCAGCTTGACCGCATCGCGCTGCTGACGCGCCCGCGCGTGACGATTGTTCGGAATGGCGAGGAGCGCTCTGTTGATCCGTCGGAACTGGTGCTGGGCGACGTGATTGCCGTGCGCCCCGGCGACCAGATCGTGGTCGATGGCGAATTGCTCGAAGGCGAACTGGAGGCCGACGAAGCCCTGCTCACGGGCGAGGCGGATCTCATCCGCAAGAAGCCGGGCGACACGCTGCTTTCCGGCAGCTTCTGCGTTTCGGGGGCCGGCTATATGGAAGCGACGCGGGTAGGCGAGGACAGCTTCGCCAACAAGCTGACGACCAGCGCGCGTCGCTTTGAAATCGCGCTGACGCCGTTGCAGCGTGAGATCAATTTTGTGCTGCGCCTGCTCATGCTGCTGGCGGGCTTTCTGGGGCTGTTGTTTCTCATCTCGTTCGCCATTGCGTCGATCCCGCTGGTGCGACAGGTCCAGGCGGCGGCCATCATCGCCGGGCTGATCCCCAACGGTCTGTTTTTCATGGTCATTCTGGCCTATGCCATCGGCGCGTTACGCATCGTGCGGCGCGGGGCGCTGGTGCAGCAGACCAATGCCGTCGAGGCGTTGAGCAATGTCACGGTGCTTTGCACCGACAAAACCGGCACGCTAACGGCGAACCGGATCAACTACGACGACGCCTGGCCGGTCGGCCTCGACAAGGCGGAACTGGAACAGATCGCCGCCGATATGGCCAGCAGCGCCGCGGCCAACAACAAGACCGGCGAGGCCATCGTGAAGGCGCTCGGCGGGACCAAACGAACGGCGGTTGATGAGGTTCCGTTCTCCTCGGCGCTCAAATGGAGCGCCATTGCGTTTGATGACCGCGACCGGCGCGGCGTCTACGTGATGGGCGCGCCGGAGATGCTGCTCAAGCATGTCTCCCTGCCGCCGGAAGCGCTGGCGCGGCAGCAAGAATGGGCCGATCAGGGGTTCAGGGTGCTGGTCGTGGCGCACAACCCGGATGTGCTTTCGCTGCACGATGCGGACGGCGAACCGGCGCTTCCGCCGCTGCAACCACTTGGCCTGCTGCGCTTCAGCGACGAATTACGGCCCCACCTGAAAGAGACGCTCAATGCGTTCATCTCCAACGGCATCGAGCTGAAGATCATTTCGGGCGATAACCCGCATACCGTCGCTTCGCTGGCGCGGCAGGCGGGGTTTACGGGCGAGCTGGCTTTCGTCTCCGGCGTCGATCTGGCGGAGATGGACGAGAGCGAGTTCGACCGGGCCGTGCGCGAGAACGTCGTCTTTGGCCGCATCACGCCCGAACAGAAGGAACGCATTGTCGATGCACTGCGGGCGCAGGGGCATTATGTCGCCATGATCGGCGATGGCGTGAACGACGTGCTGTCGCTCAAGAAGGCGGACATGGGCATCGCGATGGAGAGCGGCAGTTCGGCCACGCGCGCCGTTGCCGATATGATCCTGATTGGCGATTCGTTCGAGGCGCTGCCGCCCGCCTTCACCGAAGGCCAGCGCATTATCAACGGTATGTCGGATATTCTGCGGCTCTTCCTGACGCGCGTGCTGTACTCGGCGCTGCTGATCGTCTCCACGGCGATTATCGGGCTGGGCTTTCCGTTCCTGCCCAAGCACAACGCCCTGATCGTGCTGCTATCGGTCGGCATCCCGACGATTGGGCTGGCGCTGTGGGCGCGGCCCGGTCCGCTGCGTAGGCGCAGTCTGCTGGCCGAAATCGCGCATTTTGTCGTGCCGGCAGGGCTGTCGGTGCTGGTCTTCGGGCTGGTGGTCTACATCGGCACGTTTTACGGCACGGTTATTCAGTGGCTCGACGTTGAGGTGACGCCGGAGGCCATGCGCCAGTTCACCGAATTCGCCGGCATCGACAACAGCGTGCTGCAGGCCAGCGACTTCGTGCTGGAAGTCGCGCAACTGACCGCGCAGACGGCGCTGGCGGTTTTCACGACGCTGGCGGGCCTGACGCTGGTCGTGTTTGTCGAGCCCCCGACCGATGTGTGGGTTGGCGGGGATGTCTACAGCGGTGACAAGCGCCCGACGCTGATGGCGGCGCTATTGCTGTTGGTGTTTATCGCGGTGCTCGCCATCGAACCGGCGCGCACGTTCTTCGAGCTGGCCCCGCTGCCACTGGAAGGCTACGTCCTGATCGCGCTGATGACGGCCATTTGGGCGATGGTTCTGCGGCTGGCATGGCGGCATCGCTGGCTGGAGCGCTTTCTGCAAATCGACCTGTCGCCTTTGCCTGCCGTTGAGGGCAAAGCGGCCTGAAGGACTGGATATGCCGGACATCGACGCTTTTATCCAACGCCTTGCGACCACGCCGACCGCGGATGATGCTTACAACCAATACGGGGCGGGGGACAATCCGTATAACGCCCTGCGCCGCCAGAATCTGCGCCGTTTTCTGTATGACTTTTATGAAAGACGCCCGAAAGTCGCGCTGATCGCCGAAGCGCCGGGTTATCGCGGCATGCGCCTGTCGGGTCTGCCGATGGTCAGCCGCCGGACGCTGGTGGAAGGAATCCCTGCGCTCGATCTGTTTGGTCTGTCGCGCGGTTATGTCGACGTGCCCGAACCGGGTTTCGAGCACATTCGCAGCGAGCAGAGCGGTACGATCATGTGGGGCACGCTGGCCGAGCTTGGCGTCGTACCGCTGCTGTGGGGCGCGTTTCCGTTTCACCCGCACCGGCCCGGCGAGGCATTGACGAATCGCCCGCCGCGCCGGCGAGAGGTTGAGACCGGACTGCCGTTCGTGCGTGACCTGCTCGAAATGTTCGCGCCGGAGCGCGTGCTGGCGGTCGGCAATGTCGCCCACGGCGCGCTTGCCAGTCTGGGGATCGACGCGGTGAAAATCCGCCATCCCGCACAAGGCGGCAAAAACGACTTTGTCGCCGGGCTGCGCCGCGAGCTGGGACCGGCGGACGCGCGCTGAAGGAGAAAAATTATGCCGCCACTACGGCAGTCGTTTTCATGGGATGGCTTTGCCCGCACGGGAATCGCGCCGGAAGCGCTGGCGCGGGGTGCGGCGGACATCGGCTATGAGGGCGTTGAACTGATCCCGGAGGAATACTGGCCGCTGGTTCGCGATTGCGGCCTTCGCATTGTCACGGCGGTGGGACACCCGCTTGCGCCGGAAGGCTTGAACCGGCGCGAAAACCGGAAGGCGATTGAGGCTGTGCTGGTGGAAAATCTCAGGCGCGCCGAAGCGTGGAATATTCCCTACCTGCTCTGCTTCAGCGGCAATCGCTATGGCGTTGACGAGGCGACTGCCGCCGAGATCACCGCCGAAAACCTGCGCGCGTTCGCCCCGATGGCCGCCGATGCCGGCGTGACGCTGATCCTCGAACTGCTCAACAGCAAGGTTCCGGGGCGTGACTATCAGGCGGATAAGTCGGCGTGGGGCGTGCAGGTCTGCCGGATGGTCAATTCGCCCAATGTGCGCCTGCTATACGACATCTATCACATGCAGATCATGGAGGGCGACATCATCCGCACCATTCAGGAGAACGCGCCCTTCTTCGCGCACTATCACACGGCGGGCAACCCGGGTCGGAACGATCTGGATGACGAGCAGGAACTCAATTACCGCGCCATCGTCCGGGCGATTGCCGCGACAGGCTACGACGGCTTCATCGGCCACGAATTTTTCCCGAAGGGCGAGGCCATCGCTGCGCTGCGCGCCGCTTACGAGACCTGCCGCGTTGGTGCTTAATCCGCGGCGGTGTCCTGCGCGATGGCTTTGGCGAGGTCCGTGAGCGCGATTTCGCGGCCTTCGGCTGCCGAACGATAGCAGGCGTCGATGATCTGCGTGCGGCGCAGACCCTCGCTGCCCACATGCGCCGACCAGTCGCCGCTTTCGATGATGCTGACGAAGTTGGCGATCACGCCGGAATGCCCCGTGCCTTTGGGGACTTCGGGTTTCAGAACCGCCGGTTTGCCGTCGATATCGGTGTACACGGTGAGTGTGTTTTCCCAGTTGTAGTTGTGGACCTCGATATCGGCTCCGCCGTCCGACCCGTAGAGCGTGACGCCGAAATCGTCTCCGGCGCGGCCATACACAGCCCAACTGGCTTCCAGCAGCAGCGTCGCGCCCCCGGCCAGACGAATGAAGGCGGTTGCCAGATCTTCGACCTCGAATGGCCCGACGTCCATGGTGCGCGCGTCGTTGCGCCCGCCGCGGCCACGCGGACCGAGTTCGGCATAGGTCGCCGCGCTCACGGCGACGACTTCAGGCTCGTCCATCAGGTAAAGCGCCATATCGAGCACATGCACGCCGAGGTCGATCAGCGGGCCGCCGCCCGCCAGTTCGCGGTTGGTAAACCAGCCGCCCATGCCGGGAATGCCGGAACGCCGCATCCACGACGCTTTGGCATGATAGATGTGGCCAAGCTGACCCTCGTCGATCATCTGCTTGAGCACGCTGACATCGCCCCGCTGGCGGTGATTGAAGGCGACTTCGAGCACGCGACCGGCCTGTACGGCGGCGCGCACCATGGCTTCACCTTCGGCGCTTGAACGCGCCAGCGGTTTTTCGCAGAGCACGTGTTTGCCGTTTTCCAGCGCGGCGATGCTGATCGGCGCGTGGAACTGGTTTGGCGTACAGACGCTGACGATATCGAGGTCGGGGCGCTCGACCAGCGGCCCGAAATGCGTATGGACATCGGGGATATTGTAGGTGCGCTGCAACTGCGTCAGCCGTTCTTCGCGCGGGTCGGCAATCGCGATGACGTCAACGTTCGGAAGTTGCTGGTAGGCTTTCAAATGTGTTTCGCCCGCCCAGCCCATTCCGACGATACCCACGCGAAGCGCGCTGTCCCGAAGTTTTCGATTTGTCATGGCGTCTGTGGTCGATCCTGTGGGGAATAGGTTCTATGCCTGTTATTGTAACAGCGGCAGGACACGACTCAACAGTCGGTTTCGCGCTCAGGCCTGCTCATCCATCAGCGCGATCAATTCGCTGACGACTTGCTCAAGCGCTGGCTGTTTTGCCCGCACATCGTCCATATCCGAGAAATAAGCCATCCGTCTGTCCGGATAATCCCCTTCGAGGATCGGGCTTTGAATGCGAGAGATTGAGGGGTTGTGGAAAACGAGGTGTACGTGCTGTCTGGCGTGGAGATTGAAGGTGGCGATGTAGTCTGTATAGCTAAAACTTGGCGCGTTCCACTTGATCTGTTCGGTGATGGCAGGGTTCACCGACCCCTCCGTTTGGAAGCCCGCAGCTTTAGCTGTGGGGAGGAAAAATGGGGCGCGGATCGGTTTTGCTCACGCTTCGCCCCTCAAGCTGGTAGGCGTACTTGCGCTCTGCCAGCGCCAGGTTGTACAGCCCACGACAGGCGTCCAGCACACGCCACAGGTTTTGTTCCTGCGAACGCGAAGGGTACAGCCGATAGCGGTAGGTTCGCATAAATTCGCGTTGCTTAGCCACAACTCCATTATACAACGGGAGGTTATCTAATGCAACAAGCGTTCGGTTTTCAGAGGGGGCAGCGCTTCATCCCCACAGCTAAAGCTGGGGGCTTTCGCGCTGTATTTTGTGGTAAGAGGCAGGCCGGGGCGAGGCAAACGAGATATCAACGTTACCACACCGAGGTTTAGCATGACCTACGATTTTGACGCGCCGGTCGACCGGCGTGGAACGGCCAGCATCAAATGGAATATGTATGACGACGACGTGCTGCCCCTGTGGGTGGCAGACATGGATTTCCGCTCGCCAGAGCCGGTGATCGAAGCGCTGGTCGAGCGGGCGCGCGTCGGCATTTTCGGCTATGAGATGGATTTTTCGGAACTGGTCGAAGTCGTGCAGGCGCGGCTTGAAGAGCGCCAGGGCTGGCGTCCGGCTGCCGAGGCGTTTCATTTTCTTCCCGGCCTGGTATCGGGCCTGAATGTCGTCGTGCGTATGGTCGGGCAGCCCGGCGATGGCGTTTCGATGGCGACGCCGATTTACCCGCCGTTCCTGCAAGCCGTCACGAAAGCCGGGCGCGAGTTGCATGACGCCCGTATGGTCTACACCATCGACGGCAACATCCTCCACTATGAACTGGACTTCGACGCCCTTGAAGCAGCAGTGACGCCGCGCACGCGCCTGTTCATGCTTTGCAACCCGCATAACCCGGTCGGGCGCGTCTACACACGCGCCGAGCTGGAACAGGTGGCGGAATTCTGTCTGCGCCATGACCTGATTATTTGCAGCGATGAAATTCACTGCGATCTCATTCTGGGCGACCAGCCCCATCTTTCGATTGCCGCGCTCGACCCGGAAATTTCCCGCCGCTGCATCACGCTGCTCGCGCCCAGCAAGACGTTCAACCTGCCCGGTCTGGGGTGCAGCCTCGCGGTGTCGGAAAATCCGGAATTGCTGGCACAGTTCAAGGCGACCGCTGAAGGCATCGTTCCGTATCCCAATATCATGGCAGTGACGGCGGCGGTCGCAGCCTATCGCTATGGCCAGCCCTGGCTGGACGAATTGCTTCCCTATCTGCGCGGCAATCGCGACGCTTTGATCCAGTTCGTGACCGAGCGTATGCCCGAAGTGAAGCTGACCTGCCCCGAAGGAACCTATCTGGCGTGGCTCAACTGCCACGGGCTTGATCTGGGCGAATACGAAAACCCGTACCAGTTCTGCCTCAACGAGGCGCGCGTCGCCTTCAACGATGGCGCGGCCTTCGGCCCCGGCGGCGAGGGCTTCGTTCGCATCAACATGGGTACGCAGCGCGCCCGATTGCTGGAGGCGATGGAACGCATGGCGGCAGCCATTCAGACGCGGGATATCCAGTCGCCCCAGTCCTCGTGACCATCTTAAGTTCATTGAGAATAGATGAGCGTATATAATGATATCAACGTATTCACTATTCTCAATGAGGGGGCATCGATGCTGCAGACCACCGATATCGAAGGCCGGCTCCGTCTCTTCCGTTACGGACTCATCGTCATCGTCGTCGTGACCTTTCTTATCAGCCTGCTTGCGCCTTATGTCATCACCTCAGCCTATGCTGCGGAACTGAATAAGGTCGCGGAAGCCATCGACGCCGAGACTGTCGACATCAACCTCGGAACCTTCCTCGGTCAGGCGTTGCTGACGACCGTCATCGTCGCCGTAGCGCTGGTTGTCGTCTATTTCGTCTATCGTTCGGCGCTCACCAGATCGCGGGCTTCCGCCTGAGAAATGCCGCGTAATTAAAAAGGCGCTGGATACCAAATCCAGCGCCTTTTCGATTCCTCCCGTTGCAGGCGTCAGTTATTCCAGTCGTTGCCAGCCCAACGGCCCCGCCCGCGCAGCCGTGCTTCACGCGGGTCACGCTCGTTGGGATGCGAACGGCCACCCATTAGCGCGCGCCGGGCTTTCTGCACGTCGCTTTCGTGCTTCAGCAGAACAGTCAGCGTATTCTCCAGCGTCTGCCGGTCGAGATGGTCGGCGTTCAGCATGACCAGCGCTCGCGCCCAGTCAATCGTTTCCGAGACACTCGGATTCTTCTTCAGGTCCAGTTGCCGCAGGCTCTGCACGACTTCTACGGCCTGTTGCGCCAGCTTTTGGTTTAGTTCCGGCACACGCATACGCACGATGTTCAACTCTGCCTCGCGCGATGGATAGTCGATAAACAGGTAGAGGCAGCGACGCTTGAGCGCTTCGGAAAGCTCGCGCGTGTTGTTGCTCGTCAGCAGCACAACCGGCTGGTGTTTGGCGCGAATAGTGCCAAGTTCGGGCACGGATACCTGAAAGTCGCTGAGGATTTCAAGCAGGAAGGCTTCAAATTCGGCATCGGCCCGGTCGATTTCGTCGATCAGCAGCACGACCGGCTCCGGCGAGGTGATGGCCTGAAGCAGCGGGCGCGCCAGCAGAAAACGCTCGGAAAAGAATACATCCTCTTCATCCCCCAGCCGGTCAGCGGCCTCGCGCAGGCTGCTGGCCTGCGACAGCAACTCACTCAGCTTGTCGCGCAGCAACTGGGTATAGAGCATCTGTTTGGCGTATTCCCATTCGTACAGCGCCTTGCTTTCGTCAAGGCCCTCATAGCACTGCAGCCGAATCAGCGGGCGACCCGTGACCTTCGACCATGCCTTGGCCAGCTCGGTTTTTCCCACGCCGGCAGGCCCTTCGGCCAGCAGTGGTTTGCCCAGCTTTTCGGCCAGAAACATCACGGTTGAGATTTCGTCGGTCGAGATGTACTGCTGTTCCCGTAGTGCCTGGCTCACCTGGGCAATGTCATTCAACATAACGCCTCCACTTCAATCCACTGCCTTCCAGTATACTCCTCGTAATGCAGATTGGAACCTACCAAAAAGTGTGGGGATAATTAATTCAGAGAGCAATACACGTTTTGCTGCTTCCGTAACCGACCTATCGCCGGCAAGACGGACGGCGCAGCGACAGCCTGTCTTTTTGGACGAGACTGCTATTTGATAGCCATTTAACGGGGAAAACGCGGTGCGTTCGCCGCGGGGGATGTTTAGGATTCCTGCTCGACCTGTTCGTCGATCTTGCCAAAGCGGCGGCGGCGGCGACCGTATTCGATCAATGCTTTGCGGAGTTCTTCCTTGTCGAAATCGGGCCAGTAGACCGGCGTAACGTAGTATTCGCTGTACGCGCCCTGCCAGATGAGGAAATTGCTAACGCGCAGCTCGCCGCTGGTGCGAATAATCAGGTCTGGATCGGGGATGCCGCGAGTGTACAGATGTTGGCTGATCACCTCGTCGGTGATTTCTTCGGCGGGCATGCCACTACGCACGATCTCCTGAACCGCGTGGACAATCTCGTCGCGCCCGCCGTAGTTGAAGGCAACGTTGAGAATCAGGCGGTCGTTGTTGCGTGTTAATTCGACCGCCTTGCGGATTTTCTCCTGCAAGTGGGGCGCGACGCCATCCATCTTGCCGATGTGACAGACGCGCACCCCGTTTTTGTGCAGTCGCTTGACTTCCTGATTGAGCACCAGTTCGAGAATGCTCATCAGGGCATTCACTTCAGAGGGAGGACGCTCCCAGTTTTCGGTGGAAAAGGCGTAAATGGTCAGGATTTCGACGCCAAACTCAACACACGCCTCGACAATACGGCGCAGGTTTTCCTTGCCCTGGCGGTGTCCTTCCGTGCGCGGCAAGCCCCGCTGCTTGGCCCAACGCCCATTGCCGTCCATGATGATGGCGACATGGCGGGGTATGCGGTCGGGGTCTAGCGCCGGCGCGGGCGTCTCTTCGTTATCCCGGATAACAGCGACCATTACACCTGCTTCCTAAACTTCGAGGATTTCTTTTTCTTTGCGTTTGCCGATCTCGTCGATTTCTTCGATGAACTTATCGGTCAGCTTCTGCACTTCCTGCTGCCCGCGGTTCATCTCATCTTCCGAGATCATCTTCTCTTTCTCAAAATCGCGAAGGTCGTCGTTGGCATTGCGCCGGATGTTGCGAATGGCAACGCGCGCCTCTTCCATGCGCTTATGCAGGAATTTCACCAGTTCCTGGCGACGCTCACGCGTCAGCGGCGGCATATTGAGGCGGATGACCTCGCCATCGACATTCGGATTGATGCCGATGTCCGACGCCTGGATCGCCTTTTCGATCGCCTTGATCGCTGTCTTATCATAAGGACGGATCAGGATTTGCATCGGTTCCGGCGTCGAGATGGTCGCCAACTGGCGCAGTTCAGTCTCCTGACCGTAATAATCGACGATCAGGCGATCAACCAACGCCGTGCTTGCGCGCCCACTGCGAATGCCAAGCAGGTCCTGCTCATACACCGACAATGCGGCCTTCATCTTCGATTTTGTTTCATTGAGTATATCATCGATCATGGCAAATCCTAGCGCACACTATCGGTCGCGTTATATATACACGCGCTGGCGCTATCCTCCTTAGTTTGAGAATGGGTGTCTTGCTCAGATCAACGTCTGGACGGACTTTACAACATCCCAATGTTCAATGATACCATGCTTGTAGTAATCAGTGCTTAACAGGCCTGTGCGTGCCACCGGCGCTCAGCGTCCGGTTTGCGCGTGCGCCCAACCCTCCCAGCCGCGCGCGCGCCACGCCGCATACAGCGCCACCGAACCCACAGTGGCGACGTTCAGGCTGGCGACATGCCCTCGCATCGGCAGGCAGAATAGCAGGTCGCAGGTATCGCGCACCAGCCGCCGCATCCCTTCGCCCTCGCTGCCGAGCACCAGTCCCAGCGACATGTTGAGATCCTGTTTGTCGATGGGCGGCGTGTTCGGGCCGATATCCAAACCGACCATCCACACGTCCTGTTCTTTCAGCTCGCGCATGGTATGGACCAGATTGGTCACCTGAGCGACCTGCAAATGCTCGACCGCGCCGGACGAGGCGCTGGAAACTGCGGGTGTGATGGCCACTCCACGTCGTTCCTGAATGATGACGCCGTGAACGCCAACCGCGTCGGCCACACGCATCAATGTCCCCACATTCTGCGGGTCCTTCAGCAGGTCCAGCAGCAGAATGAACGGTTTTTCGCCGCGTTTTCTGGCCGTTTCAAGGATATCTTCAGGGTCGACATAGGGATAGCCGCCCACCCGCAGCGCCATGTTCTGGTGGTTCGCGCCGCCGGCCAGATCGTCGATGATGCGGCGCGGCACACGGCGCAGCGGCACATTGCGTTCCTGAGCCGCATTGATGATCTCGGCGACCAGCCCTTTTTCATCAACCGTCTCGGTGATCAGAAGCTGCTCGAACGAGCGCCGCCCGGAACGCAGCGCTTCCATAATCGGCCAGTGTCCGTAGATAAACTCTGCCATCAGGTTCCTTGCATGATTGCGTCTTGTGCGGCCTTCGCTGAGCAGAACCTCACTCTCCTAAATCCCCGCTCCAAAACAGAACAACCTGCTTTAGAACGAGGAAACCTGTCTCCCCTCCTCAAAAATCTGCCGATTTAGGAGCAGGGGGCGGGAGGGGCGGGTGAAGTTCTCAGATCGTTCTCCAGACCGTGCCTTCAGGCCGGTCCTCCAGAATAACGCCCACCTTGGCCAGTTCATCCCGAATACGATCGCTTTCGGCGTAGTTCTTGTTAGCACGGGCCTGGCGGCGCAGGTCGATCAGCAACTCGATCAACGCGGCTTCGCGCTCTGCGCTGCTATCGGCGGCGACCGCATCCTTCGGGATAATGCCCAGAATGCCGCCGCCCAATTCACGGTAAACGGCTTCGATCTGCCGCAGCACATCAGCGCCGATATCGACCGTGCTGTTCAGGAAGGAATTGACTTCCCGCGTGAATTCCTGCAAGACGGCCAGCGCAGCGGGCGTGCGGAAGTCATCGTCCATCGCTTCGGTGAAGGCCGTGCGCGCGCGGTTGACCTGCTCGACAAACGCCTCGCCGGCTGTGCCTTCGGGAGCGCTATCCAGCCGCTGGCTCACCAGCCGGTAGGCATTGTACAGACGCTCCCAGCCACGCGCGGCTGCCTGCATGGCATCTTCGCTGTAATCCACCGGGCTGCTGTAATGCACCGACAGCATGAACGTGCGGATGACCTCGGGCCGGTATTTTTTCAGCGCATCCTTGATGGTGATGAAATTGCCGAGGCTCTTGGACATCTTCACGCCGTCGACCGTCAGACTGCCGACCAGCACCCAGTAGCGGGCGAAGGGCGCGTCATTCGCGCACTCGCTCTGCGCGATTTCGCACTCGTTATGTGGGAAGATGTTGTCGATGCCGCCGCCGTGAATGTCGAACGTCTTGCCCAGATACTTTCGCGCCATGGCCGAACACTCGATGTGCCAGCCGGGGAAACCTTCGCCCCACGGGCTGTCCCAGCGCAGAATGTGCTCCGGCTCGGCGCGCTTCCACAGTGCGAAGTCGAGCGGGTTGCGCTTCTCGCCACGCACAGCCTCGCGCGTGCCGGCCTCCTGCGTCTCAATGCGCCGGTTAGACAGCTTGCCGTAGTCCGGGGCTTTGGTGACGTCGAAATAAACGCTGCCGTTCACCTCGTAGGCGTAGCCCTTGTCAATCAATTCCTGAATCATCTTGATCTGTTCAGGAATGTGACCGCTGGCGCGGGGCGAAATATCCGGCCGCAGCACGCCGAGCGCGTCCATATCCTCGAAATAACTACGCGTGTAGGTTTCGACAATCTGCATCGGCAGCGCCTGTAACTGCTCGGCGCGGCGCAGCACCCGATCCTCGCCGGTATCCAGCAGGTGACCGACATCGGTCAGGTTCTGCACGTAGAGCACGTTATAGCCGCTGTGCCGCAAATACCGTACGATGACGTCAAAGGCAATGTACGTCTTGGCGTGGCCGATGTGCGCGTGATCATAGACGGTCGGTCCGCAGACATACATGTTGACGCGGCCCGGCTCTAAAGGCGTAAACACCTGTTTCTCACGCCCAAGGACGTTGAAAATCTGTAACGCCATGCCCTGATATTCCTCTATTTGATATAAACGCGGGTTCTTCCCGGTTGCTGGCAACGCGCTCTTTGAACCCGCGCGCTGGCAAACCGGGTGTCATACGCAACCGGTGAATGTACGCACCATTGTAACTGAGAACCGGTCTGAAATGGAGTCCGCCGGGCGCGGCTAGATACAGTGCGCGCCGGGCGCGATGGTTTGCCGCTCGCGAAACAGCATGTCGACTGCCAGCGCCGCGACGGTCGCGGGCGCTGCGCCCATCCCCTCGCCGGTTTCCGCATGGTACAGCGCATGATACCCGCTTCGCTCAACCAGCAGTAGGGAGCGCTCGGCCAGCGCGTTTGCCGCAGGGCGCAGATCGTAATTACGCAGGCCGACGTACACCAGCCAGTTATGAATCAGCGACACGCACGGCTGCCCGGACGGCGACACACATGGCGGCCCCCACGGGCCGGCAGACTGAACGGAAGCGGCCACAGCTTCCGCCTGTTCAGGCATCGCGCAGCGGGCGAACAACGACAGCGGTGTGTCGCTCTCGCGCGAAAGCGGCATCAGCGCCTGGCGCACGGTTTCGGCCCGCGCCTCCCAAACCTGTTGCTCGTCTTTCAGCCTCAGGTCATAGGCGATGTGGGCCAGCGCGTCCAGATCCGCCAGCCGCAGATAGTTCAGCTCCAGCCAGTCCCGCTCGGTCACTTGACCGTCGCCCGGCAAACTCAGATTGCCGCGCAGCGTTTCCTCCAGCGCCGCCGGTTCGACCAGCCCGTCGCCATCCTGATCGCGCTGGCGATCGAACCACGTATGCGCCGCCGCCAGCCTCGGGTACACCCGTTCGATCAGGTTCCAGTCACCCGTCAGGTGATAGACGGCCACGGTCGCCACCGCCAGCAGCGGCGGCGCGGCAAGGTCGCTATCCGGCGGCTGCTCGTTCCACCCAATCGAACGGCGGATCAGTCCCACGTCCGGTCCACTATCAGGTTGTTTCGACGTCGCGCTGCGGAGTTCATCGGCGGCCATTTCGCTATCGAACCAGCGATAGACCATGGCATACAGCGCGGACCAGAATGGCCACTGCCGCTGATCATCAGGCAGTGGCGCGGTGTAGCGTAGAAAGCCGGCCTGTTTGCGGCTTGTCTTCAGGCGGGCGCTAACGTCCTGCACCCACTGGCGGTCGTTGACTTTTTGCGGAAAGCTCATCGGTTGTCTCCATCGGGGCAATACGGCCTCAGTATAGCGCGTCTGGCGTGCGTCTCCTCCGGCCTTTCCGGCGTCTGGTTGAACCACGCGCCATCGGGTACGATTCCGCCCATTGATTGTGCCAACAGTCCGTATAGACGGCAGAAGGAGTTGTGGCAGTGTCGACACCGCCAGTCATCCAGATCAGTGATATCGCCAACCACGTCGGCGAAGAAGTGACGCTGCGCGGATGGGTTTACAACCGGACCGATAAAGGCCGGCTGCAGTTCATTCAGCTTCGCGATGGCACGGGTATCGTCCAGTGTGTCGCCTTTAAGAAAGACATGGATGAAGCGCAGTTCCAGCAGGCGGCAAAGCTGACGCAGGAGTCGTCCATCGTGGTGACCGGAACCGTGCGGCAGGAAGGTCGCGCGCCCGGCATCCCCGGCGGCTACGAAGTCGGGTTGAGCGGCCTGTCGGTCTTGCAAATGGCCGAGGATTACCCGATCACGCCCAAGGAACACGGGACGGAGTTCCTGATGGATCACCGCCATCTGTGGGTGCGTTCCAGCCGCCAGTGGGCGATTCTGCGTATCCGCGCCACCATCGTGCGGGCGCTGCGTGAATGGCTGGACAACGAAGGTTTTCTGCTGGTCGATACGCCGATCATCACGCCCGCGGCGGGCGAAGAGACGACTACGCTGTTCAGCATCGACTACTTCGGCGAACCCGCATATCTGGCGCAGACCGGGCAGCTTTACAACGAAGCCAACATGGCAGCGTTTGGCCGCGTCTACTGTTTCGGCCCGACATTCCGCGCCGAAAAAAGCAAGACGCGCCGCCATTTGATGGAATTCTGGATGCTGGAGCCGGAAGCAGCTTTCTATACGCTCGAAGACCTGATGGCGATGGAAGAGCAGCTGATCAGCTACACCGTGCAGCAGGTGCTCGACAAGCATCGCACCGAACTGGCGATTATCGAGCGCGATGTCAGCCGGCTGGAAAACGTGACCGCGCCTTTCGCCCGAATTTCGTATGATGAAGCCGTCGAACGCCTGCAAAAACTGGCTGCGGAAACGGAAGACCCGCAACAGCGCGAGTTGCTGCACATCGAATGGGGAGAGGACTTCGGCAGCCCGCACGAAACGGCCCTCGCCGAGATGTTCGACAAGCCGGTGTTCGTCTATCATTATCCCACGGCGATCAAAGCCTTTTATATGCAGCCCGTCGAAGGCCGGCCAGAAGTATGCCGCAGCGTCGACCTGCTCGCGCCGGAGGGCTATGGCGAGATTACGGGTGGAAGCGAGCGAATTTACGATCCGGAGCTACTGGAAGAACGCGTCAGCAAGATCGGCCTGCCGCGTGAAGCCTATGCCTGGTATCTCGATCTACGCCGGTATGGCAGCGTACCACACGCCGGGTTTGGGCTGGGCCTTGAGCGAACGGTCGCCTGGATCTGCGGCTTGCCGCATGTCCGCGAAACCATCCCGTATGCCCGGATGCTGAATCGCAAGTATCCATAGGCGCTGTTCACGCCACAGGGACGCCGTTGAGGCATACCGGCGTCCCTGCGACCGTGTCGGGCAAAAGGCTGGCATCGCCGGAGCAGGCTAATTATTCCCCACTCACGCTTCCCGACCGAACAACGCAAGCCTGAACAGAAAGGCGCAGCCGTTTGATCGCGCAGCGCCAATTAAACGTTA
>QGUR01000071.1 GCA_003242205.1 Chloroflexota bacterium
TTTGGGGGCTTGGAAAATTGTAAAAGAGACCGCTCTACAACAGCGGGCCGAACCATGAATTGATCTTTGGTGATCGCGAAAAACACTGGCATCGCCAGTTGCTGCCGCCGGTTTCGATTCTGTTCGATTTCGGCGCGGTTTATGAAGGCTTCTGCTATGACTACGGCCGCACCGTGTGCTTTGGCGAGCCGCAGGGCGATCAGCAGCGCGTTTACGATCTGGTGATGGCGGCGCAGGCAGCGGGAGTAGCCGCGCTCAAGGCGGGTGAAGCGACCACCGAGCAGGTCGACGCGGTCGCCCGGCAGGTGATCGAGGAGGCCGGATATGGCAGCGCCTTCCGTCACCGTCTGGGGCATGGCATTGGACGCGATGTCCACGAACCGCCGTTCCTGACGCGCGGTGACCAGACGCCGCTGCGCGAGGGTATGTTGTTCACGATTGAGCCGAGCATTCTCCAGTTCGGCGGGTTCTCCGCCCGCGTGGAAGATGTGGTGGTGGCCCGGCCCGGCGGCGGCGAAAAACTGACAAACGGCTTCCAGCAGTTGATCGTCATCGACTAAACGCTGCGCTCATGCTCAAGGATTCGGCGCGGCGCTTGTGCCTATAATGGATGCGAACCGCATTAGCGCCCTTGGATCTGGCCTGTGCCTTTTTTTCTGCTGGAAGTCTCCAAACAATTCGCCCTGCTTCTTGGGCTGCTGTATCTGCAATCGCAGATCCTGCCCGGCCTGATGAGGCGTTTCCGGCGCGGGCCAACGTTCTTTCATGCCATGCTCTTCAGCCTGACCGGGCTGATGAGCATGGTCATCGCCGATCCGATCATGCCGGGCCACTATATGGACGAGCGCGCCGTGATTGTGGCCGTCGCCGGGGCGTGGGCCGGCCCCATTCCGGCCTTCAGCGCCGCGCTCACCGTTTCGCTGGTGCGGCTTGTGTTGATAACGACCGCCAGCGGGCCGGGCAACACCATCGCCTCGGCAATGGCTGCCGCAGCGCTTGGCAGCGCTTACTATCTGCTGCGCCAGCGCGGCTTCGTGCACTATGACTGGCGCTCGCTTGTGGCGCTTGGGCTGGTGCTGGCGCTGGCGAAAATCGCCATCGTCGCGCTGTCGCCCGGCCCATACTGGCTGGAACTGCTGGTTCTGGCGCTGATCTTCGTTCCGGTTTTGTATGCCTTCAGCATCTGGGGGCTTGTCCGGCTACTCGCGTATGAGCAGCGCAAGCTGGAAGCCGGGGCGGCGCTGCGAGAACACGAGCGCCAGTTCTCAACCGTCATTGCGGCTACGCCGGTCCCGCTGGTCATCAGTCGTATCGCCGATGGCGTGTGCGTTTACGTCAATGAACCGGCGGCCCGCGCGGTAGGCGCGACCGCCGATGTCCTGCTGGGGCGAACGGTCGCCGATTTCTACTACGACCCCGATGATCGTGTATCCGTCATCGACGAGCTGGCGCGCATGGGCTATGTCCAGAACCGCGAGATACGCATTCGCCGGGTGAATGGCCAGATCAACTGGATTCTGCTGTCGTTGCGCCCGATACGCTTTCGCGGTGAGCGCTGCCATCTGATCGTGTTTCAGGATCTGAGCGAGCAGAAGGCTGCTGAAGAGGCGCTCAGGTTCAGCGAGAATCGCTTCCGGTTGTTTTCAGAAGCTACCAATGAAGGCGTCTTTCTAAGCGAGGGTGGCGTCATTTGCGACGCCAATCAAACGGCTGCGCGCCTGTTTGGTTACGAGCTGGACGCGTTCATCGGCCAGCATGTTGATGACCTGCTGGTGATGAGCCAGACAGAAACCGAACCCGCGCCGGGCAACGGGCGCTCCGAGGCCGGTGACTGGATGGGCAGGCGCAGCGACGGCACGCTCTTTTACGCCGAAGTCCAGACGCGCCCGATAGAGCGCGCTGGCGTCGCGCTGAGCCTGACGACAATCCGCGACCTGACCGAACACCGTCAGGCAGAGGCGCAACGGCTGGCGCTGGCGCTGGAGCAGGAAAAAGTCCGTACGCTACGCAGCTTTCTGCGCGCTGTTTCGCATGACCTGCGTACGCCGCTCTCGGTCATCAATACAAGTCTGTATCTGGCCCGGAAAACACGCGACGCTGCCGGACGCGACCGCCATCTCGCCAAGGCGGAGCACCAGATCAACATTCTCGCCAGAATGCTGGACGACTTACAGACCATTACCCGGCTTGAACATGTCTCTTCCCTGCCCGTCGAACGCGCCGACCTGAATGCGTTTATCGAACAGTTGGTACAGCAGACAAACCTGCGGCTGGCAGGGCACAACGTTCGTTTGGTGACTGACCTGTCGCCCGGTTTGCCGCCGGTTGCCATCAACGCGCCGGAGCTGGCTCACGCCCTGTCGACCATCATTGCGAACGCCTGTGATGATCGAACGGATAGGGTGATCTGTATTAGCAGCCGTCCGAATGGCAATGGCGTGTTCATCGAAATCACCGACGCCACAATCACTATTGACCAGCACATCCTGCCGCACTTGTTCGAGCCGTTCTACAAGGCGGATGCCGCAAGGACGGACACGGACAAGGGGCCGGGCCTGAGCCTTGCGATTGCCAGACGCATCCTCGAACTGCACCATGGCGAGATTTGCGTTGAAAGCGCGCCCGAAACCGGCAGCACCTTTCGCATCAGCCTGCCATACGCCTAACACTAGCCTAGCTATACCGGGCTGCATGGCGCTGAATTGGACAGCGCGCGATTTTAGCCTTGCTGGTACGATGGAACTGCGCCATCGGCCATGCGCTGACCGTCATCCTTAAGCGGCGCAGGCTGGCAACAGAAAGGACTGGGATGCGCGAACTTCACTATCATCTGGTGGATGTTTTCACAAACGAACGTTTTGGCGGCAACCAGCTTGCGGTCTTCGCCGATGGCCGGAATCTGACGGATGCGACGATGCAGGCGATTGCTCGCGAACTGAACCTGTCGGAAACGACCTTCGTGCTGCCGCCCGACGATCCCACGTGCGACTATCGCGTCCGTATTTTCACGCCGGCGCGCGAGTTGCCTATGGCGGGCCACCCAACCGTCGGCACGGCCTTTGTGCTGGCGTCGGAACACCTGCGCGGCGGGACAGAAGATACGGTCGCTTGGCGGTTTCAGGAAGGCGTTGGCCCGATCGGCGTCACGGTCACGCTGCGCGACGGGCAGCCAGACATGATCTGGATGCGCCAGCCACCGCCAACATTCGGCCCCGTTGACGAGGATCGGGCTGCCATCGCGCAGATGCTAACGCTGAGCGAGGATGACCTCGATCCGGGCTACCCGGTACAGGAAGTCTCGACCGGCGTGCCGTTTACCTTCATCCCGCTGCGTGGACTCGACGCTGCCCGGCGCGCGCGCGTTCGGATGGATATCTGGGAACGCCATATGGGCGACCGGCGTGAAAACGGGTTATTCGTCTTCACGCGCGAAACCGAGCGCGCTGGCTCGACCGTTCACGGACGCATGTTTGCGCCGGCGTTTGGCATTCCTGAAGACCCGGCAACGGGCGCAGCCTGTGGCCCACTTGGCTGCTATCTCGTTTATTATGGTATTGCCACCGGGCGACCGGCGCGTATCGTCTGCGAGCAGGGCATCGAGATGGGCCGCCCAAGCCTGATTCACATCGAGGTCGAACGCGAAGCCGATCAGTTTACCCGCGTGGCGATTGGCGGTCAGTGCGTACGTGTCGGCCATGGAACGCTGTTCGTCGACGACTGACGCCAGCGCCCGATAGACACCAACGTCATCGAAGGAGGAGCGCCATGCGAATTGAACTGAAACACCAGCCCGCGTTTGCCCTTGCAGTCGTTCACCTTGATCCGCGCGAAGGGATCAGGGTCGAACCGGGCGCAATGGTCAGTTACAGTGACGGTGTCGCCATCGAAACAAAAGCCGAAGGTGGCCTGCTCGGCGGCCTGAAGCGTATGGTCGGCGGGGAGAGCTTCTTCCAGAACGTTTATCACGCAGACGATCAGGGCGGCGAAATCACGCTTGCGCCCACGCTGCCCGGCGATCTCGTCGTGCTGGAACTCGGCAACGAGCCTTTACTGTTGCAAAGCGGCGCATACGTCGCTTCCGAGATGGGCGTAACGCTGGATACGCAATGGGGCGGCGCGCGCGGCTTTTTCGGCAGTGGCAGCCTGATCCTGCTGCGCGTATCCGGACAGGGGCGTGTGATCGCCTCGTGCTATGGCGCGATTGAAGAACGCGTGCTGGGGCCGGGACAGCGCTACACGATTGACACCGGCCATATCGTCGCTTTTGAATCGTCGATTTCGTTTCAGGTGCGCCGCGTTGGCAACTGGAAATCGACTTTTCTGAGCGGCGAAGGGCTGGTCTGCGAGTTGACGGGGCCGGGGCGCGTGCTGCTGCAGACTCGTTCGGAAGAAGCCTTTCTGGGCTGGCTCATTCCCAAACTTCCCAGGCAGAAAAGTTCCTAGGGCGGCTGCTTGGAAGATCTCATCCCGCTCGCCTTTTTCGTCCTGCTCGCCTTTCTTGGCGCGATCGCTCTTGCCCGCTATCTGGCGGACGAGCGGCGTCGACGGCGTGTAACGACGCGCCAGATTCAGCGCGACGCGACAGGCAGTGTGACGGCGATTGGCGGGCGGGAGCGGCCCGAAGAGCGTTTCCGCGGCGCAGGGCCGGAAAGCACCCGGCCCATTCGCCTGACGAGGGGCACATACTGGCTACAATACCGGTTTGCGGCGGGCGTCCTCACCAGCGTGACGCTCGTGCGTCTGGCCGATGGGCACGATCTGGTGCTCATGATCAAATCTGGCGACGGGCAGATGAGCATCGACATCGACGAAACCGGCGATTACCTGTTCCGCGTCGAACCCGCCGACGGCCGGGCGGCGTGGGCGTTTTCGCTGACGCGCGTGGGGTGGGAATGAAGGGCTTGCCTACAACTCGTATACAGGCGTGTCGTCGTCGCTCTCGCTGCGCGCGAGGCGAAAGCCGATGTTACTGGCGCGCGAGCCGGGCAGGTAGCGTGCGCGATTGGCAGGGTTGGCCTGCTCTATCGGATCGTACCAGGAGCCGCCGCGAATGACGCGGGCATAGCTCCCGCTCAGGTTTTCGCGGCCATCTTCGACGGTATAGGGGTACAGGTAATCGCGTGATTCGTAATTGCGCCCCCAGCGCGTGCTGCACCATTCCCACACGTTGCCGCACATGTCCCACGCTCCGCACCACGAGACGTTACCGGCTTCCGTGACCGGCCACGGATGACCGATGCGGCGTTCGACGGTGTTGTAATTGCGCGGGCGCGGCGCGATACGATCCTGCCCCAGCGCCGCCACTTCCCATTCGGCCTCCGTCGGCAGCCGCCATGCCAGCCCTGTCTCTCGCGCCAGCCAGCGGGTATAGGCATCGGCCTCGTACCATGTCACGCCGACTACCGGCTGGTCGGGCGCGTTAAAGTTCTCATCGTCCAGAAATGCGGGCCGCTCGTCCGTGCGCTCCCGCAGCCAGCGCCAGCCCATCTCGCTCCACAGGTCTTGCGTCGCGTAACCGCCGGCCTCGATAAACGGCAGAAACTGGGCATTGGTGACGGTCGTCTGGCCGATAGCAAATGCCGCGATCTGAACCGGGTGTTCTGGCCGGCTGTAGCCGATCGCATTGTCGCCGATCACGTATTCTCCTGCCGGGATCCGGCAAACCGCGATGTCGAAGTCGGTCACGCCTTTTCCTCGCTTCGCTACAGCGCGACGACGACAGCCGCCGCGTAATCGCTGGTGTGCGTCAGGCTGATGTCCCACTGGGTCAGGCCAAGTTCCGCGGCGACGGTGGCTGCCGCGCCGTGCAGGAACAGGGTGGGGCGGTTCTGCGGGTTGTTACAGCGCACCTCGATCTCGCGCCAGCTTACGGGGCCAATCCCGGTTCCGAGCGCCTTGGCAACCGCCTCCTTGGCCGCCAGCCGCGCCGCCAGCCGGTGAGGCTGGTCTTCACAGTCTGCGCGCTCGCCCGGCGTGAAAAAGCGGTTGAGATAACGCTCGCCAAACCGGTTCAGCCCTTCGGCGACACGGCAGTTTTCGACCAGATCAATTCCACAACGCAGCATGCAACCTCATTTCTTCTGTATGGACCGCTGGCTTTCGGTCACTTCGGCATGAAGATGGTGGGACGCCCGCTATTCTAGCACCGGATCGTCCGCAGTCGCCTGTTCCATTGCGCCGGACGAATTTCGTAAAATTCACGAAAACTTGAGATTGCAACAAGATAAATCGAACATCTAAATGCTATAGTGATGGGATGGGCGGAGTAGCCCATGGATATGATCGCTACAGGAACAGGCTAATGGGACTTTTGCAGCGTAGAGGAACAAGCAATTCTAGCCTCGAAACGGCGCGTATGGTAGCTGCCGCCGGCGACCCCTTCGCCGATATCGACGCAACCGCGCCGTTCGAGGAACCTCGGTCACCTATCCAGCCCATCTCACCCCCGGCCAGAAACCCTGCCGCTACGGCTACCGCGCAAAAACACCATACCTCGCCGCGAGTCGCTGCGCTGCGCCGCCAGTTGCGCGCCAAGCTGCTTTCGACGCCAGACGAGGCCGACCAGTGGCAGCGCGACGATCCGGAAAAGCAGAAGATCATTCTGACCCGGCTGAAGGGCATTCTGGAAAGGTCCAGCATCGCGCTGACGAGCCAGGAATTTGAGGAACTGAAAAATGGCCTGCTCGACGACCTGCTCGGCTTTGGCGCGATTGAGCCGCTTGTTCAGGACAGGTCGTACTCTGAAATCATGGTCAACGGCCCGGAGGTCGTTTTCGCCGAGTACAAGGGCAAGCTGATCGAGACACCGTACACCTTTGATGATGAGGAACACGTCCTCTGGACGGCTCAACGCATTGTCCGCCCGCTACAGCGCACGCTCGACCGCGCCAACCCGATGGTGGATGCTCGCCTGCCGGATGGTTCCCGCGTCCATATCGTGTCGCAGCCGTCGGCGCTCAACGGCACGACGATCACGATCCGCAAGTTTCCCGAAAAGCGGCTGACGGTTGACGACCTGATCCGTTTCGGCTCGTTCACCGAAGAAGTGGCGCTGTTTCTGGAAGCGTGTGTTGTCTCGCGCCTGAACATCGTCGTGTCCGGCGGCACCGGCTCGGGGAAGACGACGCTGCTCAACGTCCTCAGTTCCTTCATCCCGGACGACGAACGCATCGTCACCATCGAAGATTCGGCCGAGCTTCAGTTGTCGCAGCGCCATGTCGTGCGGCTGGAAACCGCGCCGCCGATCCCCGGCAGCGATGGCAAGACCGGCGCGCTCTCCATCCGCGATCTCGTCAAAGGGTCGCTGCGAATGCGCCCGGATCGCATCGTCATCGGCGAATGCCGCAGCGGCGAAGCACTCGACATGCTGCAGGCGATGAATACCGGCCATGACGGTTCGCTGACGACCGTACACAGCAATAGCCCGCGCGACTGCGTGGCCCGACTGGAAACGCTGGTGCTGATGGCGGGCATGGACATGCCGCTGCCGGTCGTGCGCCGCCAGATCGCCGGGGCGATCAACCTGATTATCCAGCAAAGCCGCCTGAAAGACGGCAGCCGTAAAATCGTGCAGATCAGCGAGATTCAGGGTATGGAAGGCGATCAGGTTGTGCTGCAGGATATTTTCCTCTACCGCACGCCGGGACAGACCTCTCCGGGCTTTTCACACGAGGGCGGCGGCAGGTTGGAGCCAACCGGCTTCCGGCCCAACTTTGTCGACCGCTTCGAGCAGTATGGCTTCAAGCTGGGCGGGCGCGTTTTCGGCGTCGGCACGGCGCGGTTCACGAAGAATCTGGGATAACAGAAAGCCCCGCTTGTTCCATAGCGGGGCTTTTTCGTATTACGCAGCGAAGACAGTCAGGTTATGACTGGTCGTTGTAAGGCGAGAACATGGCGGCGGGAGCGCCAACCGACGGCGTCTCGCTGGCCATCAGTTCCTCGAACGCCTTTCGATCCAGCGTCTCCTGCTCGATCAGGATTTGCGCCAGCTGGTCGAGTTTATGCCTCTGCTCCATCAAAATTTGCTTGGCGCGTTCATAGCACTGCGAGACGATGCGCTTGACCTCGTTGTCGATTTCCTCGGCGGCCTGCTCGCTGTAGTCGCGCTGCTCGTACAGCTCTCGCCCCAGAAACATCGGGCCGTTGCTGCTACCGAATGTGCGCGGGCCGAGCGCCTCGCTCATGCCGAACTGAGTGATCATCGCGCGCGCCGTCTGCGTCGCCTGCTGCAAGTCCATGCTTGCGCCGGTCGTCAACTGGTTGAAGATGATTTCCTCGGCGGCGCGCCCGCCCATCGCAGTCGTGATGTAATCGAGGAACTGCTCGCGCGAGCGCAGCATCCGGTCGTCATCGGGCAGGGACATGACGTAGCCACCGGCGCGGCCACGCGACACGATGGTGATCTTATGCACCGGGTCAGCATGTTCGAGCAGGTGGTGCAGGATGGCATGGCCTGCCTCATGATAGGCCAGCTTGCGCTTTTCTTCGTCGGAGATAACGCGCGTCTTGCGCTCTGGCCCCATGACGACGCGCTCCATGCTTTCCTGAAGCTCGCTCATGCCGATGGACTTCTTGTTGCGCCGGGCGGCGAGAATAGCCGCCTCGTTGACGAGGTTTTCCAGATCCGCGCCGGAAAAGCCGGGAGTGATCCGGGCAATCGCGTCCAGATCGACGTCGCTGGCCATCGGCTTGCCCTTGGCGTGAACCCTGAGGATTTCCTGACGGCCCTTCAGGTCGGGATTATCCATGACGACCTTGCGGTCGAACCGGCCGGGGCGCAGCAGCGCCGGGTCGAGGATGTCGGGCCGGTTGGTGGCGGCAATCACGATGACGTTGGTTCCGGTTTCGAACCCGTCCATCTCGACCAGAATCTGGTTGAGAGTCTGCTCGCGCTCGTCATGCCCGCCGCCGAGGCCTGCGCCACGATGACGGCCAACGGCGTCGATTTCGTCGACAAAGATGATCGACGGCGCTTCGGCTTTGGCGCGTTCGAACAGGTCGCGCACGCGGCTGGCGCCGACACCGACGAACATTTCGACAAATTCCGAACCGGAGATGCTGAAGAACGGCACACCCGCTTCACCGGCGACAGCTCGCGCCATCAGCGTCTTGCCCGTACCCGGAGGGCCGACCATCAGCACGCCCTTGGGAATGCGCGCGCCGAGGCGGATGAATTTCTCAGGTTCCTTCAGAAACTCAACAATTTCCTGTAGTTCCTGCTTGGCTTCCTCCGCGCCGGCCACGTCGTTGAACGTCACCTGCGGGCGCTCCATATCGCGTGTCACGCGGGCACGGCTGCGCCCGAAGCTCAACGCCTGATCCTGGCTGCCACGCACCGAACGCATCATGCGCCACAACAGCCAGACGATCAACAACGTTGGCACGACGGCGACCAGAAGCTGGAACAGAATGCCAGTGGTGTTGTCGCCCTGCCGTTCGGAGAGCGAAACCCGCGCCCACTGCTGATCGGTGACACCATAGGTAGACAGAACCTGTACGAGGTCCGTTTCGGGCGACTTATAAAGGTAGCGCTGGTCGCGGTTACGCATGGTAACGAAAACGTCCGTGCCGCCGCGAATGGTGATTTCCGAAACGTTGCCGCTCCGTATTTCCTGAGCCAGTTCGTCATACTTGATCTCGTTGCCGCGAGGCATCGGATCAGGTGAGGCGAAGATGACTACGAACAGCAGCAGCACGACCACCGCCAGCACCAGCCATAACCGCTGCGCGTTACGACCGGAAAACGGATTGTTTCCGTTGTTATGCTGGGATTCAGGGGATCGGTTATTCACGAAATTTTCTCCGCAATGAAACAATGGGCGTGGAGATACGCCTTGCCTGATGATAGCTACGCTTGCCGGTAAGGTCAATAATCCGATGATGAGGCAGGGGTGAGAAACGAACGCTTCCCGGCCAGAGGCGTAAGGAGGATCGACATGCCAAAAAGCGCGGTTTACTGCTGTTGTTCATCTCAGTTTCAATCGCGCAAACGGCATACGATGTTGCCAGTATTTTACTCGTGAAACGTTATTAGGGTAAGGCAGAGATTCCGTCCGGCTGCCTCAGCTTCGAACGCGAGAGCATGGCTAACCCTTGACGGCGCTTCCAGCCCGCTGAACTGCCATCCATGTTATAATCGCTGCTATCACCATCCTGTTCAGCGCCCTACCTCAGGAACCAGCCTTGACGACGGATCGCACCAACGAGCAGTGGCTGGCCGATCTCACCGGCCCGCCGGATGTGCAGGCCGCCGCGCTTGCGGATCTGCGCGAACGCCTGAAGCGTGGCATCTTCTACTATCTAAGCCGCGAACGCAGCGATCTGAGCGATCTTTCGCCGGATGAATTGACGCACATGGCGGAAGATCTCGCTCAGGATGCCACGTTACGTATCATGGAAAACCTCGATACGTTTCGCGGTGACAGCATGTTCACCACGTGGGCAACCCGGATCGCAGTGCGCGTTGCCATCAGTGACCTGAGACGTGCGCGGTACAAGGATTTCAGCCTCGACAACCTGAGCGCCGATGGTGATTTGCAGCTTTTTAGCTCGAATAACCTGATGGGAAATGCGCCGGTCGCGCCGGAACGCGCCGCCGAACAGTCGGAAGTGCTGGCGAAAATCGCCGACGCGATGGAAGACGCGCTCACCGAGCGTCAGTACCGCGCGCTGATCGCGGTCGCGGTGAATGGCGTGCCTCTTGAAATCGTCGCTGAGCGCATGGGGACAAACCGCAATGCCCTGTATAAACTGCTGCACGATGCGCGGCGCAAGTTACGCGCGCACCTCGAAGCTCAGGGCATTTCTCCAGATTATGTGATGACGCTGTTTCAGGAATGACTGGCGCGGCCAGAAAGGGAAAGCCTTCACAGCGATAACGGGCAGCCATCTCTGGCCACCCGCAGTGTGCTTACTACCCCTAGGCTGTCCGGCGGCCGAAGATCAACGACACGACAAACAGCACCAGAAAGACGAAGAACAGGATCTGGGCAATTGATGAAGCTGTACCGGCTATGCCGCCGAACCCCAACAGCGCCGCAATGATCGCGATTACGAGGAAGATCAGCGCGTACCTCAACATGAGATTTGTCTCCTTAGTCTGGCCGGCCATCGCTGACCCTCGCCAGTAACTGAAATGGGATTTGTAATACAATAATTCGCATTATATAACGATTTTTGTGTATATGTGACAATTCTCATTAAGCGCTAAAATGGTGCGGAGTTTGTGGGGCAGGTGTAGAAACAGGCTTTTGACTGAGGGCCAGTGCGATCTGGTATAGCCCGCCCGCGAACCTGTAACGACGACTCAACAAGGCGGCGAAGCCGCTATTTTCATAGAGCACAGGAATGGGATTGCGATGGTGACCGCGAACAACCGGACGACGGGCGCTGAGCCGCCGTGGACGCTGACAGGCAGCGCCAATATTGTGTTTTATCGCTTTTCGGCGGATTTCGTGAACAAGCGCATGGTTGTGCCGGAGGGACTGGAGGGCATGTTTCTGGGCGGCATTGGCGCGCTTGGATTGGTCGAGTACGTCACATCGCCGGTGGGGCCATACCGCGAGCTATGGTTTTCTCCCGGCCAGTTTGCCTTTGGCAGCCGCAAATATCACAGCATTACCCACATGTATGTGACGACAACACCCGGTATGGAAGCCGGGAGGGCTTACTGGGGCCTGCCCAAGACCATTGCCGAAATCGATCGCAGCGACGAAAACGGCGTCGATCAATGGCGCGTCTTTAAGGATGGACACCTGCTGCTCGATGTCGCTTTTCGTCCGGGCCGCCTCAGCCTGCCGGTATGGAGCTGGATGGTGCGACCGCGCATCATGCAACACTGGAACGGCCAGCATTACCTGACACGCCTGCGCGGCAATGCGCGTGTGCGTCTGACCGACCTGTCACAACCACAGGGCCGCAGCCCGGAATTTCCTGACCTCAGCCATGCCCGCCCGATTGGCGCTGTCAATCTGCCTCGCTTCCGGCTCATTATGCCGGCGGCGCGCGTCGGTGATTGAGCCACAGCCGGCACAGGTACTATCTCGATTTACAGGCCGGTGCGATGACTGGCGTGCGCCATCTCTCGCTTATGCCGTATTGATCGAGCGGCGCAGCAGGCGGAAATCGCATTGGCCTTCATGGCGTTCGCTGCACGCCCTGACGCCGGCATGGAGAAAGGAGAATGCGTTAGAATCTTCGGCGGAAACGCTGAAGGGAAACGATCACTAAGGAGCGACCGTGGCGGAAAGCAGCTATCGAATTCACCGGCCCGTTCGGAATGTCTACGCGCATAGCTATGTGCTGCTCGTCCTCCTGAGTTTTGCCATCTCAGTCGTCGGCACGCGGTTGTTTCTGGAAATAACCGGCTATCCTCAGCTTGGCAATGACACGCTCCATATCGCTCATGCGCTCTGGGGAGGGCTGCTGCTGGTCGTCGCTTCCGGCCTGACGCTGACCTATCTCAACCAGTGGGTATTTCGTCTGGCGGCCATCTGCGCCGGCACGGGCGTTGGCCTGTTCATCGACGAAGTTGGCAAATTCATCACCCAGACCAATGACTACTTTTTCCCGCTGGCCGCGCCACTGATTTACGTTTTCTTCCTGCTGGCGGTGTTTGTCTATCTTTACGTGCGCCGGGGCAAGACGACCGACGCGCGCGCCGAGATGTATGCGGTGCTGAGCGTCATTCAGGAGGTGCTGGACGACAATCTGGAAGTGAGCGAGCGCGAGTACCTGATCGAGCGACTGCGCCATGTGCAGCGGACGGGCGAACGCCGCGACCTGAGCGCGCTGGCAACGGCGCTGTTGCAGTTTATCGAGTCGGATGCGGCGGTCGTCATTCCCGACCAGTCGACGCTATACCAGCGCCTGATGAACCGGTGGCAAGCGTTTGAAGACCGGGTGTTCACGCGCAGGACGATGCGCTGGCTCATCGTGTTGGCGCTGGCGCTGGTGAGCGTGAGCGCGATCACGCAGCTCACCTTGCTAACGTCGCTGTTGTTCGACAGAGACGCGCTGGATCACTCGGTGTTTCTGCTGATTCTGGAAACCAACCCGCTCGTTCGCGGCCCGGCCAGCTTTCAGTGGTTCCTGGTGTCAATCGCGCTGGAACTGCTGATGGGCGGGCTGCTGGTAGTCTCCCTGTTGCTGATGTTGCGCGGCTGGGAAACGGCCGCCATCCGCTTCGGCTCCAGCGCGCTGGTGCTGTCGCTGACGATCAACAACATTCTCAAATTCTACTTCAACCAGTTCTCGGTGGTGGCCGAATCCATCCTCCTGTTTCTGGTGCTGATGATGCTGTTACGCTACCAGAACCGTTTTTTGGCGGACTACCCGCCCGCGCTCTAAATCCTTCAAGGGCAGGGCGGGCGCTAATCGGCGATCTGTTCCAGCGGTTCGCCCAGTTTGAGCAGGCGGCGATAAGTCGCCTGTAACACCAGCGCGTCGGCAGTGTGGAACGGCTCCGGCGCTTCGACAGCCGCCACGCCCTCAACGCCGAAGTCGATGAACGCCTGCAACAACTCGCGGTAGCGCAGGTCGGCTTCGTTCAGGGGCAGGTGTTCCTTTTCGCCGCGCGCGGTATAAGCGATGCCGCTGAGATGGAAGTGGCAGCGCTTCAGCCCTTCTTCGCCCAGCACCTCGCGCACGCGCCGGAGCGCCCCGGCAAACTCGTCATAGCTGTTGAACGAGCCGTCGCCGCGCCGGGCATGGAGATGCGCCCAGTCGATGCACGGAAGCACGCCCGGCACGTCGCGGCTCAGTTCCAGCACTTCGTCGAGCGTGCCGAACATGGCCGCTTTGCCCATCGTTTCGGGCCGCAGGATGACGTTCACGCCTTCCGCGCGCAGCAGGCCGGTGATTTCGAGCAGTTTTTCCTTCGCGCGCTCGTAAACCTGTTCCGGCGGCTGGTTGTGATAGCTGCCGGGATGAAAAATGATGTCGGTCGCGCCCGCCAGAAAACCCTTGCGGGCCGCTGCCAGCAGCCGCGCGTCGCTCTTTTCCATCAGCTCGCTCGTCTGGCTGTTCAGATTGATGAAATAGGGCGCATGGATGCTGAGCGTGATGCCGCACTCTTTGGCGGTGGCGGCGATCTGCGCACACATCTCGTCACTCACACGCACACTCTGCACCCACGCGATTTCCAGATGGTGCAGGCCAAGCTCTTTGATGTGGCGGATTGCGGCGGTCGTGCCGCTTTGTGGTGTGGTCTGCGGCGAACCGACGGTTCCAAAGCGCAGGCGTTCGTTTAGCTCGGTCATTAAGCGACGTTTTCCTCTGAATTGCGTATAGAGTTCAGAAGGGCGTTTTGGCCCAGGCGACAGGATTGTAACATATCGAGGCTCGCGTTCATGGTTACACGCACATCGTTGCGCCGCCGCGCGTTGTGGATGTCAGGGCTGGCGCTGGTCATCGTCTTCATCATCTGGAACGTGCCCCAGCTCAACGTGCTGATGTTTCCTTTCCGCCTGTTCGTGACGTTCGTTCACGAAGCCGGACACGGTCTGGCGGCCATCCTCAGTGGGGGGCGTTTCATTTCCTTCACCATCAATGCCAACGGCTCCGGCTTTGCGACGACCGCCGGCGGCAATCCGGCGTTGATTCTGCCTGCCGGTTACCTCAGTGCGGCGCTGTTCGGCGCGATTCTCTTCTATCTCGCGCACCGGGTTCCCTATCCACGGCATATCTCACTGGTTCTCGGCGCGCTGGTGATGGTGATTGCAGTGGCATTTGGCGGTTTGCTGTCGTTGGCGACGCTGTTCGGCGCGGCCATCGGGCTGGCGCTCATCGTTCTGGGGCTGAAGGGCAGTTATGACGCTAACCTGCTGACGCTGAATCTGCTGGCGGTGCTGACCGGACTGAACGGCGTGCTAGACCTGCTGTATCTGGTCGGCAGCAGCCACGCCACGGTGGGGCGGGTACGTAACGATGCGTTGGCGTTTCAGCAGGAAGTTATGCCGCTGGTGCCTGCGCCGGTCTGGGCGTTCATCTGGGCAGCGCTGGCGCTGATCATCCTCGGCATTGCCGTCTATTACAGCATCATCCATCCATGGCGTCGCTGAAGCCGGGTTCAGTGGGTGGATTCCGATAACAGCGCTTCCAGCCGCTCGACGCGCTGATCGTAGGTGTGGTGCGCGTAAACGTGTTCGCGTGCTCGCGCGGCCAGCGCCTGCCGTTCGTCATCGTGGGCCAGATAGTAGGCGACCTTCCGCCGTAGGTCGTCATGGTCGCGGTAGGTCAGGATGGTTTCGCCCGGCGTGAACCACGTCCGGTTGCCGGGTAGGTCATCGGCAATTTGGACGACGCCCACGCCCGCCGCTTCGAACAGGCGCATGTTACCGCCGTAGCGCATGAAGTCGCCATGGGTATTGATCGTCAGCCGGGCCGCCGAGAGGATACGCAGCATTTGCGCGCCCAGCGCGCTCCCGCGGACATACGGGCGCAGGCTTGGCGGCACATCGTGAACGCTCCAGATGCCGAGGTCGAAATCCCGCAGGGCTTCCAGCGCGCGCACCCGCTCGCTGTAGAGGTTGTTCGGCGTCAGCGTGCCGACAAACGCAATGTCACACCCCCAGGCCCGGCGTTCTTCCTCGTCAAGCTCGTAGGGATGGTGAAATTCGGGATCGCAGGCGGCGATGGGCAGGCACTCCATGCGTTTTGCGCCCAGTTCCAGCCACTGGATACCGTGATAGTAGTCGTTCACCAGCACGAGGTCATACAGGCGCGCTGCCCGGCGCTCAATCGGATGGCTGAAAACAACCGGCGAAGTGCCGCTGGCGTAAACGACGGTACAGCCCGTTTCGCGCTTGATCGTGGCGATGGTTTCCGGATAGATGACGGTGTTGTCGCCTACGATCCACAGCACGTCAGGGCGCTGTTCGCGCGCCTGTCGCAGCAGTCGGGCGTTGCGCGCGCGTAGATCGGGGTTCAACTGCGGCGGCATGCGCCTGCCCAGCGCGGCCATGACCTTGCCCGGTGTCAGTCTGGCCGAGTGGCGTTCGGCGCGGACACGGCCCCAGACCGGAATGTTGCGATAAAAAACGTCGAGTGTGTGGCCGCGACGCCGCAACGCTTTTTCGTAGAAATGCTGGGCCATGCTTGGCGGGAAAAGTGGCGGCGTTTCGCCCGGCGGCGTTGCGGCGACGGCCGCCGCCAGCGCCTCCGGGTGGTGCAGCGAGGCCACAAATAGAAAATGCATCAGCCGGTTCCGTCTTCCATCTCGCCCATAAGCTCGATATAAATCGTCTGGGTTTCTCGGTCGGCTCGATCCAACTGCAGGCGCAGTTCGACGCCGGGACGCCAGACGCAGCGACCGCCAGCCGGATTTACGGCGTCTTCAGGCTGCCACCATGTCAGGTTGACGAGAATATGGGGCGCAACCGCGTATTGAAAGTACGGGATATCGCCTTCGACAGCCGTTTCGAGACAGGTCTGGGCCAGGAACGCGCTGACGTCCTGCTCCGCCAGACTAAAGCGCAGCCAGTACGCCGGGCGTACCGCGCCCTGGCGCGCGAAGAATACATTGGTCGCGCTTTCGGGCAGCGAAAACTGTAGTTGCTCGGCGATGGCCGACCGGGCGCTCTCGTCGGACATCTCGACTACCGTGTCCAAGACATCCGCCAGTCGTTCCAGCTCAGCCAGCTGATCGCCCAGTTCGGACAGCGCCGCTCGGCCA
>QGUR01000072.1 GCA_003242205.1 Chloroflexota bacterium
CAAAACCCGGCCAGCCGCCGCCCGTGATGGCGCAGGTCTTTTCCAGACCGCGCTTTTTCACTTCCGCTTCCAGCGCCTCTTTGACCTGATCGCTGTGGGCCGACAGACAGGCGGTGCCACTGCAAACAAAGATGCGGTTTTTGAACGCCGCCTGTGCTTTACGCTCCTGTTCGGCAAGTTGATGAAGTTCTTCAACGTTCATCGTCAATCCATTCACTCACTCGCCTGACCGCCGCTTCTGGCGACAACATACCGGCGACCTCGCCATCGAAAATGGCAGCGGGCGCAAGCCCGCACGCGCCGAGGCAGCGGGCCGACAGCAGCGACACCTTCTTGTCTGGCGTGGTCTGGCCCGCCTTGATGCCGGTTGCGCCTTCCAGCGCTTCCAGCACGCCGGCAGCGCCCTTGATGTAGCAGGCTGTGCCCAGACAGACGACGCAGCTATGCTCGCCCTGAGGCTTTAGCATGAAATAGTTGTAGAAGGTGGCGACGCCGAACACGCGGCTGAGCGGAATTTGGAGGCTGGCGGCGACATAGCGTAGAGCGACTTCGTCCAGATAGCCGAAGGCTTCCTGAACCGTGTGCAGCGTCTCGATTAGAGCATCCGGCTCGTAACCGTGCCGCCTCATGGTTCCCTGAACGATGCGCCAGCGTTTGTCGTCGCTTGGTAACGCGACTCTATCTCGCTGCATCTTATGACCCTCGATTTTGCTCCGCTCCAATCCAACTGGAGCGGTTATAAAAGCCCAATCTTTGCTGTCCAAGCGGAGGCGTCAGGCAAGGATCACGCAGCAGCGTGAGGGGGTGTGCTCCGGGGTACGGGAGGATCTGTGGATCGTTCGCCCGCGAAACCTGGATACCGTGTGGAACCCGCACCCCGGAGTGCGCCTGGCCGGTCGCCTGCCGCTTAGAGCTTCTGGCGCCACGGCCTGCTGCCGGCTGCAAACCGGCATGTGGCCGCCGGGTCGGACGGAGTGCGATACCGTGCCAGTGGTTCGATTTCGACGGTCGCAACAGCCAGACGTCTCGATCCGGATAGCCCGGGCAGGGCATGACACATGCGGGAAAAGAGGGCGAGGAGGAACCCCCGGAACGTCAGGCTGACGTCGCTTCCTTTGTGTCCTAGCCTGCCTGTCAGGCTATTGAACAGCCGCACCAGACGCATGCAAGAACCTTTCTTCTTCTGCGGTTCCGTTGTGCATATTTTCACATGCGGCTGAAAAACAAAGGTCACGGAGTTGAGGTAACAATTGTCCCTGCGGCGGGTGCGGGAACGAAAAAGCGCGGCCAGTTACTGGCCGCGCTTTGGGATCGTTATGTTCGGTTGCGCTTCGGCGGAAACGATGAGGCAGGTGGGACTCGAACCCACACGTCCTTTCGGACAGAACATTTTAAGTGTCCGGCGTCTGCCAATTCCGCCACTGCCCCATCACAGCATTACGAAGGATATTCCTCCGCCAGCAAGATTTTATCAAGCGGCAGGGAGCAAGTCAACGCTGCTTCACCTACGGGAACGCGCCACATGGCGCCGCGATTCAACGCCGTGCGGGGGCAGCCCTCGATGGAGCGCCCCCGCACAACTCGCGCGTCTAACGGATGATTGTCGTCGTGATGGCGAACATGCCGGCAGTGTCCAGATAACCGGTCACTTCGATGGTGTACGTCCCTGTCTGGTCGATCAGCAGCGTCTGGGTCTTCGCATCGAACTGGCCGAGCGTCGAGTCGAGCGTCTGGTGGTCGTCGTTAAAGGCGATGACGAAACCATCCGGGTCATACACGGTGACCGCCGGGTCCAGATCGCCGCTGAGCGCGCGCACGGCGACGGATACATAATCGCCTGCCTGCGCCTCAAAGGTCGTTGTGTAACTGCCCTCGCTTTCAAGCGTGCCGGTCGTCACCTCGTCGATGCCGCTTCCGGTCGGCGCTCCGGTCGCCACCGGCGTGATCACCAGCGCGAAACCGCCGGAGGTGTCGCCGTAGCCGTGAATCTCGATCTCATACGTCCCCGTTTCCCGGAAAATCAGGTTCTGGATACGCGAGTCCAACTGGCCGATGGAGCGGTCGATCGTGCCGTGATCGTCATTGACCGCTACCAGATTGTCTTCCCAGTCATAGACGTAGAGTTGCGGGTCCAGATCGCCGTCGATGGCGCGAACCGTCAGCGTATAAACGTCGCCGGCGTTGACCTCGATTCTGGTCAGATAGAAGTCATTGCTCTCGATGCGGTCATAAATGACCCGTTCTTCCGTTGGCGTTCCCGTCGGGACTGCCGTTGGCTGTGGCCTGGTGCTCTCTGCCCCCGCCAGTTCCAGTTCCAGTTCAAACGGCCCGCCCATGCCGGCGAACCCGCTGATGACCGCCGAATAGGTCCCGGTGGCAGGCAGTACGAGTTCGCTCAGGCGCGAGTCGAACCGGCCTAGCGTCGGGTCGTCCTCTCCGTGGTCGTCGTTCTGCGCCACCAGCGCTCCATTCGGGCCGTAGAGCGTCACTCGCGGGTCGAAGTCGCTTGGGCCGGTCGCGCGCACGGTCAGCGTGATAATTTCGCCTGCGGTTCCGTCGAATTCGAAGGTGTACTGGCCATTTGCCGGCACGTTTCCGGTCACGCGCTCGACACTGCCCATCGTCTGGCCCGGAACAGCGGTCGGCTGCGACGGCGTGGGGGCGGCGTCAGATTCCACCAGCACCTCGACATTGCCCTCCGCCGCGCCGCTGAAAGACGTCACGCGGATGGTGTAGCTGCTGGGGGCGCTTAGCTGCAGCGCTTCAATCGCCGAGTCAAACAGCGCCAGTTCGCTTCGATTGCCGCCATGGTCGTCGTTATAAGCCAGCCTTGTGCCGGTCGCCGTCAGGATTTCCAGCGTGGTATCGACCGTTCCCGGCTCCTCCAGACTGCGGACGACGACATTGATCGTTTCATCGCCGGGAGAGGTGTAGATCAGGTCGGTCGGCCCGGCAGCGCTCAGGCGCACCTGCATCGGGATGTTGGCGCTGATGGCCTGAGCATCCGTCACGGTTGGCACATCAGCCGCCAGGGGGGTGGATGTCGGGAAGGCGAAAGCCGGCGTGGCGGCCGGAGTTTCCGGCGTGTTGTCGCCCAGCAGAGAGCCGGCGTCCGCGACGACGGCATTGGCCGGCGCGACAACGGGCGGCGCGGCGTCATAGTCCTTCATGGTCAGCCCGGCGTTCAGCTTCAGGCTGATGGCGTCGCCTTCCCTATCCATCGCCGCTGGATCGAACAGCAGATCAACCGCGGGTTCGATGCGATATAGCTCGCCGGTTGCGCCATTCACATAGTAGTCCACCGTCAAAGCCGCAGACACGGCCTGCTCCAGCCGCGTACGCGCCAGTTCGGCTTCGGCGGGGCCGATTGTCTCAGCGGTCTGCGGATCGCTGATGGCGACGATCGACACGAGCACATCCATCATCTGCTGCGACCGCAGTAACTCGTCAACGGCCAGCGTCGTGCGAAAATGCGCCATGGCTTCGCCTTCCAGTCGGATGTCGGCCAGCCGGGTCGTCGTTGCGAACGATGTCAGGTCGATCGCCATAAGATGCTCTATCAGGTTGTCGAGCGCGGTCTGTGCCGCAGCGCCAGTTTGCCCGCTGCCTTCACCGGAGACGTTGCTTTGCAAGCTTGCGGTCAGTTGTTGCTGGAACAAGAGGGCTAATTCGCCCAGAGGCGCGCCCGCGAACTGCGGCATCTCCCCGGTTTGATAGTAAAGGATTTGATCGACAATTCGCAGCTCGACGGCGATTGGCGTCGTTTCGCCGAGCCAGTCAGACTGGCCATCGACGACCAGCTCCAGCGACCGATCAGCACCGGCGTGGATGATGCCGGAACCGGTCAGCTCGATCTCGCCGTAATCCCCCGGCCTCCCAGTCATGAAAAAGGTGATGTCAAATGAAAACGTCAGGCTTTCCGCCCGATCAAGCCGTTCAAACGCCTCTGAAAGCAGCGCCGTTTGGCTGCCCTGCGCGGTCATCGCCGTCGCCGGCAGCAGAAGCGCCATGAGCGATACAAGCCACAACACGGGCCGAAGGGCACGGTGCGCGGTCATGTGAGTTCCTCCAATTGCTGCAACACACCCATATCTGTCTAAATGAAAGGGGGTTGGCGTCTATAGCCAACCCCCCGCCGATGACTCGAAGTGTTGTCAGGCCGAACACCGGTCGCGGCGCTCGGAACCTGTGACACCTAGTTGCTGGCGCTCATGCCGCTCATCATCTCGGCGAAGCTCACGGCGTCTTCCGGCACTTCAATTGTATAGTCCTGATTGTAGCCGCTCAGGCTGATATCGAAGGTCAGCGCGATGCTCACAGCCGGTTCGTCCTCGCCAACCGCGCTTGGGTCGATATTCAGCGCGACGTTCAGGACCGTGCGGCTGATCATGCCGTCAGTGACATACTGGTCGAGCGTCAGGCTCGAATCCTGAAGCGCTGCCGGCAGCTCGGCGAGCATTTCGTTGAGCTCGTCGAGATCGGCTTCGCTGATTTCGTCCATCGAGTCGGCATTCGCCTCGACGCTGCTGCGGATGAACGACTGGAAGGCTTCAGAGCTGATCAGGCCGACGAGGTCGATGGTCGTGGTGAACTGATCGCCGTTGCGGGTCATGGAGATGTACTGCTCGGGCTGCACTTCAGCCAGCGCGGCCATCATCTCGCCAAACCCTTCCGCACCCTCAAGGCTCGACATATCGCCGGCTGCCAGTTCCGCCGGGTCAAAGCCCATGTCGCTTGACAAACCGCTCACCTCGTCGGGCGACAGCGACAGCCACTGCGGGCCGAGGAGCGCAGGAACCATGAAATACAGCGTGCTATCGATGACGCGAATTTCCGCCGTCAATGGCATCTGACCGTTCTCACCCATGTCCGCGCTGCCGTTCAGGGACAGTTGGAAATTCGCTTCCCCGTTTTCGTTTTGATCGAACAGGCCTGTGCCGCTTAGATCGAGCGTCAGGGTCTCGCCTTCAGAAGTTGCAGTGAGATTCGCGACAAAGTTAAACTGAGCGGAGGTCGCCGACGCCGTGGCTGCGTTCGCGGCATCAAGGACTGCCTTATCTTCCACAGACAGGCCAAAGGTTTGGTCCTGCGCCAGCGAGGCGGGCACAAGCGCCAGCAGCAACGCAACAACGACTAGGGCTGTCGCCATCCGGAGGTTTTTCATGTAAATACTCCTGCTTTCAAAACTAGGCACAGACGCATCGCGAGGAAATTTGTATCGCAATACGGTTCCTACAGTGTAGTAAACTCTCAATTTGCTTGTCAAACGGTTAACGACTAAAAACTTGTAAAAATCGTGAGTGAGCTATAAGGCTTAATTCCTACTTAAGCTTTCAGACGTGCCTCAACTGTTTTGCGTAACCATGCGTTTACTGTTAAGCTGGCGGCGGAAGCCCACAGAAAGCTGGATTTGCGCCTGCTTGTGAGCCAAGTGTGACTTTATGATGAGACGACTCTTTGCGTTTACGTTGATTGGCCTGCTGGGCTTTGCCGCCTGCAACACGGGCGCGCCGCAGCAGGCTCAGGCTCCGACCGCGACCCTCGCGCCGATCGTCAGCCTGACGCCGCGTTTCACCGCGACGCCGGTCGCGACGCGGACGCCGCTGCCGACATTCACGTTTACGCCGTCTGACACGCCGATTCCGCCCACGCCCTCAGACACGCCCACGCCGACCGAAGTCCCGCCCATTCTGGGCGTCATCCAGTCGCGCCAGACGGTCAATGTCCGCGAAGGGCCGGGCACAAATTTCAGCGCGATCACAGCTCTCGCCCCCGGAACCGGCGTCGAAGTGCTGGGCGAAAATGCCGACGGAACCTGGATCAATATTCTGATGGAAGACGGGACCGAGGGCTGGGTTTCGGCGTCGCTGCTCTTTATCCGGCCAACCCAGACGCCGATCCCGACCTTTACGCCAACCATCGACCAGACCGCCATTGCGCTCGGCACCGCCTTCCCGACAGCCATTCTCGGCGGCGTGCCGGTGTCGCCAACGCCGCCGCCATCCGTGCTGGTGACGACGCCAGCCAGTGATACTGAGACGGAAGATGCCGCCAGCAGCGCGCCGGGAACGCAGGTGATCGACCTGAGCGCGTTTAACATGACCGCTACCGCGCTGGTGGGCAGCATTACGGGCAATGCCACCGCCAATGCGACCAGCAGCGCGCCGTCGGGGCCGGTCGGCGGGCCAACAGGCGGCCCAATCGGCGGCCCGACGCCGACGTTCGGACCCGGCTCTGGCCAGCGGGGCAGCGCTTCATCGCAGGAAGGCGTCGACGTGCTGGCTTACTGCGATAACCCGGCCATGGGCCTGCCCGCCCCGCGCAATCTGCGGCGCGGCGCGACCATCGACATCTACTGGAGCTGGTACGCCCGCACGCGGGAACAGCTTCAGGATCACATCGAGAACGTGATTTACGAAGTGGCGATTAACGGAGAACGGCTGACGAACTGGCGGCTCTACGCCGCGCCGATCACACAGCAGAACGGCGACTGGTATCAGTACTGGTTTGTGCCGTACGGACCGCTGGCTCCCGGCGAGTACGTCATCACCTATCGCGTCACGTGGCGCGAGGCCATCAGCGACGGCTACAAGCAATTCGGGCCGGGGACCGGAACGCCGTTTGAAGAGGGTAGCTGCACCTTTACCGTGAGCGAATAGGGCGATTGCTGCCCTCGGCGCGGGGACAAAACGCGCCCTGAAGGCGCGGCAGAACATCCGAGAGGCTTTGTCGGGCATGGCGACGCCATGCCCGATTGCTTTTCGCTGGCGAACGTCAGGCTTAACTTGAGCGCCTAAAGCCCTTGTGAGGCTTCCGGCTGCTTTCCGGCGGCGCGCATGACATCGCCAAGCGAGACGCCAAGCGCCAGCAGGCCGGTCACGCCAAACACGGCGTAGGCGGCAATCGTCAGGCCATGGAAGAGAAATCCGAGCGAGGCCGCGACAACCGGCGCCAGCCGGATAGCTTCTCCTGCCAGCCGGACCGCGCCTTCAAACGGCCCAATCGCCGCCACGCTGATCGGAATGGCGATGCTGAACGACGCCAGCGACACGGCCAGCACCGACATCAGCCATAGGTCGACGCCCTCGACCGCCAGCGCCTGCTCCAGCGTGTAAAACGTCGTCAGCGAAACCGCCCACGAAATCAGCGTCCAGACAAGCGCGTGAGCGGCGCTGCGCCAGTGCGTGAGCGGTTGCAGTCCGTCCAGCACGTGATCCACCAGCCGCCGCAGGTTAAGGCGTCTGATCAGACCGGCGCGCGTCTCCAGCCGGGCCAGCAGGCGACGAGCGACCGCGGGATAGCGGGCAAAAGCCAGCAGCACGGCAAACGCGGCGACTGCGCCGATGCCAAAAAGCAGCGCCGCCTGCGAGGCTGCCGGTACGGTATCGGGCAGGCGGCTCAGGCCGAACGCCAGCAGCAAGACCACCAGCAGTGTATCCAACAACCGCTCGACGACGATGCTGGTCGCCGCTGTGACCACCGGCACGCCGGAGCGAGTCGCCAGCAGGCTGCGCGCGACTTCTCCGGCCCGCAGCGGAAGCTGGTTAATGAGAAACGTCACCGAGATGATCGTGAAGGCATCGCGGAGCGAAATGCGAAAGCCGAGTAGCCCGCGCCAGCGTACGGCGCGCGTCCACAAAGCAAGGCCAATCGTGCCAAAGCTGATCGCGATCCAGACCGGATCGGCCTGACGAATGCTGCGCTCGACTTCGGCCAGCGGCACATCGCGCAGCGCCAGCCACAGAAACAGAGCGCTCACCAGCAGGCTCGCAACGACCAGCGTTACACGTCGCACGGCGTATTACCTCACAAGGTTGTTCCGGCGCGGGAACGGTTCAGGAGGAAGACAGGGCGATTGTATCGCCAGAGAGCAGCCAGGCAACGGCTTGCGCTTCCTGAACACCAACATAATGGCTGCAATGGTCGCCCAGACAGGTGCCGCGCCCGGAAAGTTTCGCAATCTCAAGGGATAGCTGGTCCATCGTCACCACTGCCAGTCGCAGCTGGACGTCGGGACGATAGCGGGCGATTTCGCGGATACGACGCAGGCCGAACGGCGTGATGACCGCGTTGGGCTGGCGGAGATCAAGCAGCAGATAAAAACTGGCTCCTTCCGGCACGCAGTCAAGCTCGCGTTTCAGATCGGCGGCGGCCCGGTCAACCGCCGCCCGGCTGGTATTGGCGAAGCGCAGGCACAGAATACGATTATCTGCCAGCCAGTCTACAGTAAAACAGGATTCACAGGTCTGTCGAGAGCCGGCGCTCCGGGTTGCCGGTGGTTGCATGGTAGTGAAGGTTACATCTCCCCGCAGGCCGCGTGGTGTAATAAATCGTAATTCAATTATACGATGAATCCGCCCGGATGTGGCATGACAGTTTCTCTAAAGCTCAGTTGAAGGTGACGAATCGCCGGTCGGCGGCGAGGCAGCGCAGGTGATGATTCAGAATCGCCCTTGCTGCTCGACATGCAGCCGGTCGATACGTATGAAACCGCCGACGAGGTCGGACGTGACGCGCACCATCACCATGTTCTGCGGCCCCAGATATGGCTCCGGGTCTTCCGCCTGCCAGATGCGCTCGATCAGCGTCACTTCTTCCCAGACGCCGTCCAGCCAGTTGAACACTTCTATCGGGATGGCGTGGTCGCCGATGCTGGTCCGTTCGAGAGCGATCTTCAGCGTGCGGACTTCATTCAGCACAGCCGACGGAAACGGGATGAAGCGGAATGCCACCTGATCGCCTGGTTGCAGCGACAGGTTGAATGGCGCAAAGTCCCTCAGCCCGGTCTGTTCTTCGGCGGTCCAGCTAAACAGGTCGGAGGTAATCGTCACGTTGCCCGTCGGCGGGACATGCTCGACTTCCAGTTCGATCAGATAGAGCGTCGTGTCGTTGCTGTTCCATGCAGCGCCCTCCAGTTCAACCGGCAGCGGGGATGTGCCGGCGTTCCAGCCCGCCAGATAGACGTGATCTGCGCGGCCCGTCGAAACGGTCGAGGCGGCGGTGGTGGAGGCATAAGCATAGAAGTCGTTGACAAACGAGGCCAGAAACAGACGGCGGCGGCGTTGTTCTTCGTCCTCGGATGTTAGCCGCGCGCCCGGACGCAGCGGTTCCGTGCCGAGGATGTCATTGACCGTCTGGGCCTGCAGCATGGCATTGTAGAACGAGAACGCGTAGCGGGGCGTCCCTGCGGCAGACGTTGCCAGCAGCGGCGGCGGGGCCGTTTCTTCCGGCAGGGTGAAGTCGAAGGCCGCCGAATCGCCCGGCGCGAGCGGTGCTTCAAGCCGGTGCGCCACGCCCCGCGCCAGCACGACCGGGTTTTCCAGCGTCTGGTCGCTCTCGTTGCGGACCAGCCCGCGAACCCGCCACAGGCCGGTCGCGCGATCCAGCGCCAGCGACGCCGAGCCGCCGATTGCCGGTTTTTCGACCGTGCCCGTTGTGCTGAACCCGGCGATAAAACTGGCATCGACCGCGAAATCGCTGGCTGTGAAGACGTTGGTCTGGCGTATGTCGATGCTCGACTGGACGTTCGTCGTCAGAACATTGCCATCGGCAACGCGCGGCAGCGGGCGCAGGGCGCTTCCGCCCGCCAGCGTCAGGTTATACTGCGCCCGGCGCGGCGACAGCAGGCCGACCAGCCCATCGACAATCGCCCGGTCGCTTTCCGGCCACGAACGCACTACCGCCAGCCGGCTTAGCGTTGCCTCCGTGCCGCGCAGATTGAAGCCCAGCAGCCATGACAGCGCGCTGAATACGACGATCAGCAGAGGGATGGTGATCCACGCCAGTTCGCGCCGGTTGAGCCGCGAGAGCACGAAATAATTGACCGGCCCAATCAGGATGATGTACAGGCCGAGGAACCCGCAGAGCGGCAGCGCGTCCGGCAGCAGGTTAAAGCCGGGCAGGATTTCGACCGCGTCCGAGGCGAGGTCCCATTGCGTAAAACCTTTCGTCCAGCCCGGCTGGGGCGCGACCGTTAGTTGCAGCGTCTGCCACAACGCGGTCAGGCCCGACCAGCCGCGCAGCGGCGCGGTGTTGGGATCGGCGGCGAGATAATCGACCGTGCCGGCTCCGTGCTTGCGCCGGACCAGCAGCGGCGTATCGCCCGCGCTGACGAGCACCTGCGCGCCGGGGCGCAGGCTGCCGGTTGCCAGCACGGTTTCCCCGGTGAGGCTGGTTGCCGGTGAAACGCGCAGCCAGCGAGCCAGCGCATTGAGGTCCGGGGTGGTGATGCTTCCCGACGGTTCAATGGGCAGCAGGTCGACCAGCCCTGAAGCCGTCCGTTCCCATGCCGCGCCGCCGGTTACGATGAGATGACCGCCGTCGCTCACCCAGTCGGCCAGCGCGCGCTGCTGGGCGCTGCTCATTGCACTGCTATCGATATCGCTGAAGAGGATAACGTCCACCGGAGTAAGCGCGCTGGCCAATGTGGGCAGGTCCTCAACGCGCCAGTTCGTCTGGAAGGCAGCGCTGCCGCCAAAAGTCGCGCCGGTCATGCTGACCGCGCCGGCGGGGGATTGGGACAGCACGACGTAGATCCGGTCCTTTGGCTGCGCCGCGCGGATGGGAACAGTCTCGGATGCCAGTACCTGCCCCTGATCGTCAATCAGTTCAACGCGCACCTGTGAAGCAAAGCTCTGCGCCGTGATGTACAACGTGATCGACTGGGCTGCGCCCGTTGGCAGATCGACCGGTGTACTAAAGGTATTGGTAATGCCCGCGCCCGATGTCTCCGGCCGCACCACCAGCCGCCCGCTGACACTATCGCCCTCGTTGCGCGCCTGCACCATCACGGGCAGCCATTCGCCATCACGAAACCGGCCGTCAAAGCCCGCCTGAGCAGACAGTTCGATCACCGGAACCTGCGCGGGCGGTGCGAACGCCATCAACGCCATCAGCGCCAGTACCGATAGCCAACCCGCCAGCCGGCCAGAATACAACATGCTCCGCAGTCCTCAATGACGCTAACCCATGCCCCAGACGGATAACGTCTGGCGCATGCATTGTAACACTATTGTTCGCAAACCGGCCGGTGTTCGCCGCGGCGTGACGCGAAAAATGAATTTCAAAAGTGTGTTTTGTTGCAGTCGGGAAGCATTATGTTATAGTAAGGATCGGCGGGATGCCTTCTATTCGCGTAACATCATGAATGATAAAGACGGCAATTCAGGAGGTGACGCGGCAACCATTCCTGCAAAACAATCATTTCCACCTCAAATGTTAGTTCTCGTACAAAAATTGACACTGAAAGGAAAATAACCCATGAGATTCGCGTTGCTGAAACGGTTTCTCCCCTTTTTGATCATTGTTCTTGGCGTCGTTACCCTCGCGTTTGGCGCCGTCTCGGCGCAGGACGACGGCCTGACCTTCGCAATGGTTTCCCACGGCGGCGTCGGCAATCCCTTCTGGATCGTCGTGATCAAGGGCATGGAAGACGCCTGCGCCTTGCTAGACGCGAACTGCCAGTGGCTCTCCGACCCGGTTGACGACGTGAACGCCATGGCCGGTTACTGCGACGACGCGCTCGCGCTCAACCCGGATGGCATCGGCGTGACTGCGCCCAATCCTGACGTCATCCGCGACTGCGTCGAAACCGCTGCTTCTCAGGGCATTCCCGTGATCATCTTCAACACGGCTGACCCGAACGCGGGCACGGATCAGGCGTTGCCGGCGCTGTTCTACATCGGCGCGAATGAATTCACCGGCGGTCGCTCGAACGCGCAGCGCATTCTGGCCGAAGCCGCTGCCGATGGCGTCGAGATCACCGGCGTTGTCTGCCCGATTCAGGAAGTCGGCCACAGCGGTCTTGAAGCTCGCTGCGCTGGCGTTGAAAGCGTGATGGACGAAGTGGGCATTCCGGTGCAGCGCCTGACGATCACCAACGACGTGACCTCGTCGGCGGGCACGATCCAGGACTTCTTCGCCGCCAATCCCGACGTCAACGCCATCACCGTGCTTGGCCCGAACCCGGCGTCGAGCTGGAATCTGGCCGCCGAAGAGATGGGCATTCCCGGCCGTGGTGAAGAGGGCTACATCTATGCGACCACCCACGACACCAGCCAGGAAATCTACGAAATGATCCAGAACGACCGGCTGATTCAGGCGATTGACCAGCAGCCGTACCTGCAGGGCTTCGAGACCATCATGTGGTTGTTCCTGAACAGCCAGTACAAACTCGCTCCCGGCGGTGACATCTTCACCGGCCCCGGCGTGATCGACAAGAGCAACGTCGACGCGATCATCGAGCTGACGGCCGCCGGTTATCGCTAGACTGCTATGACGACTTTTGCCCTCAACCCTGCCTCTCTCACCCCGGTGAGGGATGCAGGGTGAGGGACAGCAACGCATGAGTGGGGTGGCAACGCCCCACTCATGGAACCCAATAAAACCGGTGAGCGTATCCGTTACCGTCCGCGCCGAAATAGCGCCCGGAGGCGGGCGGCCCAACGATGCGTTCATTCTTTTGAACGAAACGTTAGGATTTGTGGACTACAGCCTATGAGTGATATTTCTTCTGCAAGCGGCGAGCTATCACCTTCGGCAACCGTGGTTAGCTATGCCGAACCAAAGCGGGCGAGGCGCTCGTCCAACCTGACCATCACCTCAGTCCTCCTCGTCATCGTCGGCGTCGCCAGCCTGATCATCACCGAGCAAATCCTGACCGGCTGGCTGGCGCTGGGCGAACGCGCCAACATCCCGCGCAGCAACCTGAATCCGATTGAACTGACGGTCGCCGCGGGATGTTTGCTCTGGGGTATGGTGACTTTACGCACGGCTCTGGGCTTCTTCACGCACGAGCGCGTGCCGACGATCCGGGACTATTTCGAGGGCACGCATTCGCGCATGGCTCCGGGCATTCTGCTGACGATTGCCCTGCTCGGCGTGATCGGTGTGGTTAGTCTGGTGCTGGCCGAACAGGTGTTGACCGGCTGGCTGCCGCTGGGCGAGCGAATCAATATTCCCCGCAGCCACCTGAACACCGCCGAAATTCTGGCGATCATCGGCGGCACGCTCTGGGGCGTGGTGACGCTGCGAACGGTCTATGGCCTGTGGCGGCGCGATCACCGGGCGTGGGCGTGGGCGCAGTGGGTCGTGCTGCTGACGGCCGTCATCGGCATGTCGGCGCTGCTGTCCGGCATGTTCGACCTGCATACGCTCGTACCACGCGGCGGCTCGATATTCGATAACCTGCCCGGCGTGCAGGAACTGACAGCGCCCGGCCTGCTGATCTTTCTGTCGTGCGTGGCGGTCTACCGCTATATCACGATCGACGTCGAACTCTCGGCGGCTCAGGCGTTGCGCAATACGCTCGCCAAATCGCCCGGCGCGGGCGGCATCATCGGCTTTATCGCCCTATTCATCGTCTTTTCGCTGGCATCCGATCTGTTCCTCGAACCGCGGTCGCTTGCCGGTATCGTGACGACCAACATCACGCGCGGCATCGTCGCCATCGGCGTGACCTTCCTGATGATTTCGGGCGAGTTCGACCTGTCGGTTGGTTCGACCTATGGCGCGGGGGCGCTCATCTTCCTGCTGATGATGACCGAGGGCGTTTTCGGCATCACCACTTCCGTCATCCCGGCGGCCATCATCGCCCTGATCTTCGCCGGTATTCTGGGGCTGATTAACGGCCTCATTCTGATCTGGACGGGTATTCCCTCATTCATCGTCACCTTAGGTACATTACTGGCCTATCGAGCAATCCTGCTGGTGGTCGTCGCCGACGGGCGCATTCTGCGCTACGCCGACTACCGCCTGCCGCCGCCTTACATCCATTTCAGCCACTGGCTGATCGCGGCGGGCGCGCTGGCGCTGGCGGCGGTCATCGCCTATATGGGCTACCGGCTGATTCCGAGCGCGTGGCGTGGCTTCCGTTCGGAGGTGGCCGGCTACCGCGATGACCCACGCGACATGCGCGATTTTTATCTGGCGATGGCATTCGTGCGCTTCGTGCTGACGGCGGTTGCCGTGCTGGGCGCGATTTTCCTGCTGCTGCAGGCGGCCTATTACAACATCCTCTCAGCGCAGGTTGAGCCGGTCTTCGAGATCAGCTTCTTCGAGTTGATGAACGGCCAGTTCCACTTCGTGCCGCGCGACGTGAACCTGCGCTCCGGCGTCATGTGGTGGTTCATTCTGGTGGTCATCTTCCAGTTCATCCTGACGCAGACGCGTTATGGCAACCATGTACTCGCCGTTGGCGGCAATCCGGGGGCGGCGCGCGCGCAGGGCATCAACGTCAACCGGGTGAAGGTGACGAACTTCGTCATTTCGGCCATGCTGGCCTGTCTGGCAGGCATCATCAACGTGTCGCGCCTGGCCAACGTGGACCCGCTGATGGGTAACGGTCTGGAACTGGAGGTCATCGCCGCGTCGGTCATCGGCGGCGCGCTGCTCAGCGGCGGTTACGGCAGCATCATCGGCGCGTTTCTCGGCGTGCTCATCTTCGGCATGCTCCAGACCGGTCTCGTGCTGGTCGGCGTCGACTCGCGCGCTTTCTCCGGCGTAATCGGGGTCATCATTATCGTCGCGGTGGTCATCAATACTGCGGTCAGGCGGGCGAGAAAATGAGCGAAATACGAACCGACGTCCCCCTTGTGGAAATGCGGGATATTTACAAGAGCTTCGGCTCGGTCGATGTGCTGAAGGGCGTCAACTTCGTCGTCAACCGGCCCGAAATCATCGGCCTGCTGGGCGACAACGGCGCGGGCAAATCGACCCTGATCAAGATTCTGACCGGCGTTCACACGCCGACGCGCGGCCAGATTTTCTTCGAGGGGCGGCCAGTTCAAATCAACTCGCCGCATGCGGCGCGCGAGCTGGGCATCGAAACCGTCTATCAGGATCTGGCGCTCGTGCCCCTCATCAGCATTGCGCGCAACTTCTGGCTCGGTCAGGAGCTTACGCGGCAGATTGGGCCGTTCCGCGTGCTCAACCATCGCGAAATGTCGGAACGCACGCGCGAAGCGCTGGCGGACATCGGCATTCGCATTCGCAGCGCCGACGAACCTGTCGGGTCGCTTTCGGGCGGCGAACGCCAGTCGATTGCGATTGGCCGGGCGGTTTATTTTGGCAAAAAGCTGCTGATTCTCGACGAGCCGACATCGGCGCTTTCGGTGAAGCAGACCGGCGAAGTGCTGAAATATACGCTGGCGGCCAAGGAGCGCGGCCTGTCGGTCATCTTCATCACACACAACATCGCGCATGTCCACGAAATCGCCGACCGCTTCACCATCATCCGTGGCGGGCGCAAGATCGGCGATTTTCGCAAGGAAGATGTGACCGAAATGGAAGTCGCGCATATGGTGATGACGGGCGAAGTGCCGAAACGGCTGCAGCTGGAGCCGGCGGATGCATAAGCCCTTGTCCTGAATCCTTCATTTTTGTCTGGAATGCCGCCTGTGTAAAACGGCGAGGCAGAACATGATTGCTCACGCGGGAGCTAATGAATGACCGGACGTAATCGTTATGTTTACTGGTTGATCGTACTGCTACTGGCGCTGGCGGCCTGCGCGCCGGATGATCTCGATATAACCCCAAGCCCGACGCCGACCAATACGCCGGAGCCGACGCCCACCCATACCCCGACACCCACACCTGATCCTGAGGCCGAAGCCGAAAGCGCGGCGGAGGATGACGAGGCCGTGGATGTCAGCCTGCTCGATCAGGTGCTGGCTGCGTTTCCGGCGCAGTTGAACGCCGGCGGCGAGTGGCGGCGCACCACAAACGAAACGACGGGAGAAGAAGTGACGCGGCGCGACGAAGAAAACGGCAAGACCTTCAAGGTTTACTACATTCAGGCGGGGGGTAGCTTCGCCGAAATCACGGTTGGCCTGTTCGAAACGCCTGAGGCAGCGCAGGCATACTATGACATGGTGGCGAGTCGCACGCGCACGCTGGAACACGCCCAAACGCGCGAGGATCTGCCGCAGCCCAATCTCTTCGGCGGCGGCCTTTACGGTCAGGATGCGCTGCTGCTGCGGGATAACGCCGTTGTGCGCGTTTCCGTGCCGCGCTTCAACAGCGGCGCGGGCAGTCCGCTTGCGCCACTGATGCGGGCCACGCTCAATCTGATCGACTCGGCCACTGAGGCGGCCTAGCCCAACAGGAAAACCGTACTCATGGCCATGCTGAACGGACAGGTCGCTCTCGTGACCGGCGGCGCGGGCGATCTGGGGAACGAAATGGCATACCATCTGGCGCGCGAAGGCGCGTCAGTTGTTCTATGGGACATCAAGCCGGAGGCCAAAGCGCGAGAACGTATTGAGCGCGTGCGCGGCGCGGGGTCCTATACGCAGTCGACTCGCTACCAGCAGATCGACGTGCGTGACCGCGCCGCCGTTGACCGCGCCATCGCGGACCTGCCGCGCCTCGACATCGTCTGCTCGAATGCCGGCATTGTCGAATCGGCGCCGTTTCTCGAAGTGACGCAGGAAAACTGGCAGCGGCATCTCGACATCAACCTGACGGGTTGCTTCAACGTCTGCCAGAGCGCGGCGCGCAGGATGGTGGCGGATAAAACCGAAGGGCGAATCATCCTGACCAGTAGCTGGGTCGGCAGCATTCCATGGCCCGAAATCAGCCCCTACAAGGTCAGAAAAGCGGGCGTTAAAAGACTAACCACGACGATGACCCCAGAACTACCCCCTAA
>QGUR01000073.1 GCA_003242205.1 Chloroflexota bacterium
TTTGTCACGCAAAACCCGCAAAACCGCCCCAAGGCGGGTTTTTGGGATACATGGCATAGCAGTCGATCTTGGCATGCGGCACGTTGTACGGCCCGGTCGCATGGGTTGTTGCCCGCGTCATGACCTTGTCGCTCAGGCTGGCGTACGCGCCGCCATCGCCATACAACTCCGCTTCGACTGCCGTCAGTCTGCCGTCGCGCTTCGCGCCGGTCTTGATGCGAATAATCGTCGCGTGGCGCTTGGGATGGAAGAGCAGGGACTCCTGCCGCGTGTAGAGCATTTTGACGGGGCGGTTTGTCACCTGCGCCAGCAGCGCGACGTGAATTTGTCCAGCGATGTCTTCCTTGCCGCCAAAACCACCGCCGATCAGCGTACCACGCACGCGGATGGCTTCTTCCGGTAGGTTGAGCGCCCGCGCGATCTGGTTGCGGTCCTGATAGGGTATCTGCGAGCCGACGTAAACGGTCAGCTTGTCGTGCTCGGTGTCATATCCGGCGGGTACGCCGATGGCGCATTCCGGTTCCAGAAAGGCGTGCTCGGTCGTCGGCGTGCGGTAGGTGCGCTCGATAATGACATCCGCCTCGGCGAAACCCTGTTCGATATCGCCATGGCGTACTTTGATATGCTTGAGCAGGTTGCCGCCCTCGCGCCCTTCGTGGACGAGCGGCGCGTCGGGGCTGTGAGCGTATACCGGGTCTGCCACTACCGGCAGCGGTTCGTAATCGACCTCGATCAGCGCAAGCGCCTGTTCGGCCAGTTCCGGCGTGTCCGCCGCGACAATGGCCACGGCATCGCCCATATAACGCACCTTGTCGCCCACGGCGCACAGCACTGGCCAGTCGAGATAGACAAGGCCGTGAATGTTCTCGCCGGGAATATCCTCGGCAGTGAGAACGGCCCGTACGCCCGGCAAAGCCTTTGCCTTGCTGGTATCGATTCTCAGCACCCGCGCGTGAGGGTAACGCGAGCGTAATGTTCGGGCGTACAACATGCCATCGAAGACGTAATCATCCGTGTACTTCGCGCGGCCCGTTACGCGGTCCTGCACATTCGGCACAGGCTGGCTGCGGCTGATATACGTCATCGGTTCCTCGACAAGCGGCTCATTCACCGGCAGCTTGCCTTCGCCGCGCACCACGCTTGCCGCCGACTTAATCGCCTGAATGACGCTGGCGTAGCCTGTGCAGCGGCAGTAGGTGTCCTTCAGCGCGATTTTGATGTCCTGATCGTCAGGCTGTGGATTGGCGCGTATGAGCGCCGCTGCGGTCATGATCAGGCCCGGCGTGCAAAAGCCGCACTGCACCGCGCCATGCTCGATAAACGCTTCCTGAAGCGGGTGGAGTTGTTCGCCCTCTGCCAGTCCCTCAATCGTCGTGACCTGACGCCCCTGCGCTTTGAAGGCCGGGAAGATACACGAGTTGACCGGCACGCCATCGACATGAACGGTACAGATGCCGCATTCGGCTTCGTTACAGCCGATTTTCGTTCCTGTCAGCCTGAGGTCGTAGCGCAGCACTTCGGCGAGCGTGCGCGACTCAGGAATGTCCAATTCGTGCTCGATCCCATTAACGATCAGGTTCAGACGGCTCATGCCTGTTTTCCTTGACATCACTAACCCAGTCCGACGCCTTCAGCGCGGGCAATGCCGGTGCGGGCGCGCTCCACAGCCAGCGGTAGCGCCTGACGGAGCAGCGTTTCGACCATGTACGAACGGTATTCAGCGGTAGCGCGATATTTGCTGGTGCGCGGCTCGATCGTCTGGTAGGCGACAGCAACGACGCGGTCGAGCGTTTCGTCGCTAACCGGCGCGCCGATCAACGCTTCTTCGATCGTCGTTGCCCGTGCGGGGACAGGGCCAACAGGGCCGATGCATACGCGGGCGTTTTCATAGCGCTCTTTCGCTTCGTCCAGCCTGACCCACACGGCGCAAGCGAGCACCGGCAGCGCGACTCCCTGAGGCCGCATGATGCGCTTGAATGCCGTGCCTTCTCGCTCGCGCGTCGCCAAGAACCGGAAAGCGACCAGCACATCACGGTGCGTGTCCAGCGCCGACTGGCCGGGGCCGCGATAAAGCCGGGCAATCGGTAGCCATTCACGCCGGCCATCGCCCCACGCGACATCGGCTTCGGCGTCGAGCGCCATCAGCGATGTTGTGCCGTCGCCTGCCGGAAGGGCGTGGGCGACATTGCCGCCAAGCGTGCCGACGTTGCGGACCTGTGGGCCGCCGACTACGCCGCAGCTTTCGACCAGACAGGTGGCGCGTTGTTCAATCAGGCTGGATTTCACAATCTGGGTGTGCGTCACCGCCGCGCCGACGAGCAGGTGATCGCCCTGCTGCTCGATGCGTGTCATTTCGGGAATGCGCGTCACATCGACCAGCGCGGCAAGCGGCTGCTCTCTGCGGTGCTCGCCAAATTGCAGATCGATCATGAGGTCAGTGCCGCCGGCGATAATCTGCGCTTCTCCGGCGTGCGCGCCAAGAATCGAGATCGCTTCTTCGACCGACCGGGCGATGTGGTAGGCTTGCCACAATTGCATAACGGCATACTTTCGCAGTGAGAATGAGGCAGAAGCGGATGCACTCCAAGCAATTTCCAGAATGTAGCATAAATCCGCCCTGCATAACAACCGGACAGTGTTTCAGACCCGGAGGTCGATCAATCTATTTCGCTCTAATAAGCTTTTTCGGCGTCTGGCTACCCGCGCAGTCTGGCGATCAGGTGGCTGGCGACATCCTCTGGCGCTAAGATCCGCCCATGATGCCATGCGCTGTCAAAGTCGTCTGTACCAAGCTCGTCGCGCAGTTCGTCGAGCAGGCGCATGAGCAACGGCCAACGCTGAAGCCATGCCGGTGTGCTGGCCGGGTGGGTAAACGCCAGCGCCAGATATTCGACCGCCATTTCACTCGTGCCGTCTACCCGTTCCAGTACAGCGCACGCGGGCAGGAACAGCGTGATGAAGGCCGGACTGCGAAACGACTGCGCGCGCTCCAGCGCGGCGTGCAGGTGGGCGCGGGCGGCTGAAAAGTTGCCCATGCCACAGTAACCGATGATCATGCCCAGATCGGCGAAAGTTGCCACAATCGGATCGGGCGCGGTGGTGGATGGGGTTTCGGCCCAACTACGCCGGCACAGACGCAGGCATTCCTGATAATCTTCATCGACGCCTGCCAGAATGCCCTGTGCTGCCAGCGCAAATGCTCGGCCTGTCAGGTCACTGGCGTTCAGAAAGTGCTCGGCCAGCAGTTCCAGCCGGTCAAAGTTTCCTTTGACAAGCGACACCCAGCCCGAAAGCATGTTGCTGCGAACGGTCAGGCTGTTGATCGCAGCGTGTTCCAGTTGCTCCTGAATGTAGTGGCGCAACAGGTCATGCACTTCATACACGCGAGGATTCTTCTCATAGAGGAACGACTTGTCGATCAATCCAGCCAGCGCCTGAAGCGACGCGCCCGCGATATGTTTTGCGGCTTCCAGTCCAAAGCCGCCGCGGAACACGGCCAGCTTCAGCAACATCCCGCGTTCCTCGTCATCGAGCATATTCCACGAATATTCGAACACGGCGCGCATACTGCGGTGTCGTTCATCTGCCCCGCGCTGCGAGCCGACAAGGAAGTCGATGTTGCGGCGAATCTCGACTGCTACATCCTCGCAGGACAGTGTTTTGAGCCAACCTGCGGCCATCTCGATAGCCAGCGGCACGCCTTCGACTAACTGGCAAATATCGATCACGCATTGGCGCGCGTCCGCGAGTGAGAAATCGCCTCGTACGCGGCGCACCCGGTCGACAAATAATGCCACTGCCGCATAGGTTTCAATGTCATCGACCTGTTCGTCAGGTGGGCAACGGATGCCGGTCACGCGCCGGACCCATTCTTCTTCCAAATTCAACGAGCGGCGGGACGTCGCCAGAATCTTGACCTGCGGGGCGGTATTCAGGATGGATTGGATCAGGTCTTCGGCATTGGTATGGTCGCAGTTGTCGAGGAGTAGGAGGCAGTTTTGAGGCCGGAGAAGGCGGAGCGCGGTGGCAGGGGCTGAGCCGGGCTGGGGTCGGGGGGTGAGGGCGCGTAAAATCGCTAGCGCGACCGCTTCAGGTTCGGTTTCAGTCGTCAGTCCTACGAACACCACACCATTGGCGAAGTTGTCTGCGACGCGTCGGGCGACTTCGATACTCAACCGCGTTTTTCCAACTCCGCCCGGACCGACGAGCGTGATGAGCCGGGTATCCGGGCCGCGCAGCAGCTCCTCCAGTTCTTCAAGCTCGTTTTCGCGGCCCACAAACAGGGTTGGATATTCGGGCAGCGGTGTGCGCTGTTCCTCCGGCGGCGCGCGCCGCCGGGCGTCATCCGGCCTTGAAGCGAGGTCGCGCGCCACCAGCACTGCCTGTGTCCTGCTATTCACGCCCAGCTTGGCGTAGATGTTCTTGGTGTGCCAGCGTACGGTTTCGACGTCGATCACCAGATATTCGGCGATTTCGCGGTTGGACAGACCATCACTCATCAGCTTGAGGATTTCGGTCTCACGCTCTGTTAGAGGTTCAGGCGGCAGGAACTGAGACATGGCCGGCTCTTGCGAATCGGATGGGCGGACGTAAGGGTGCAGTGAGTCTGGCCTAAATGTAGCCGAGTGGCGGATTATGAACAAGTTCTCCGCTTGGCACCTGCTCTGCGGCGGGGCTTCAAATGTTGGACGGTCAGAATGCAGTTTCCGGCGGCGTATGGGTGGAAGCAGGCCACTGTGCCAGCACGTTCGCTGCGGTGCGATCCGGATCCTGGCGCGACCCGGCATCCAGCAGATCTTCCAGCGCTACGGCCGGGAGTCGAGAGCGCAACTGTGCCAGCAGATGTGTCAGTGTCTGGTGGGTTTCGGCGGTGGTTGCGCTGTGATTCAATACCAACCCGGCCAGGCTGGCGCTGCTTGCGGCGTCGCCGTTGATGAGGCGATCCTGCGCGATGTGCAGCAGCGCGTCGAGCAGAATAGGCGTGGCCAGCGATTCGCGCGCCAGCCTCAAACCCTGTTGCAGACAGGATAGCGCGCGTTCGTGACGCCCCTGTCGTTCGTGAACATGCGCCACCTGAATTAAACAGGCCGCCATACTGGGTTTCATCCCGCCGGACTGCGCGATTGCCAGACTTTCGCGGAAGGCGTCCAGCGCTTCATCAAGACGGCCTTGTTCCACACGTAATTTGCCGATGTAGAGCCATGTTGTGTGCAGCCCTTCCCGATAGCCTGCATTGGTCGCCAGTGTCAGGCAGCGCTCGAAGTATGTTTCTGCCGCCGCTTCATCGCCTTCCAGCGTGGCCAGATGGCCGAGTTCGGCCAGGTTGTCGGAGATGTGATCCTTAAAGTCCATCTCGTGCGCCAGCGCCAGACTGGCCTCAAAACAAAGTCGCGCTTCCACTTGCCGGCCGCATGCCATGTTCAACCTGCCCAGATAGAGATTGTTGGCGGTGATGCCCAGCTTGTGGCCGGTTTCCTGCGCCAGCGCCAGACTGCGGCCAAACAGGTCATACGCCTGAGGATAATCGCCCGTTGCGGCGGCAACCTGACCGAGCAGCCGCAGGTTGGCGGCAATAAAGATGCGATCGCCCAACGCGCGAAAGATATCCAGACTTTCCTGTGCCAGCGTTGTTGCCTTCGTATAATCACCCTGAAGGACGGCTACCCGGCCCAGCGCCCACAGCGCCCAGGCCGCACCCGCTTTATGCCCGATCTCGTAATTGATCGACAGACTTTCGCGGTAGTAGCTCTGAGCGGCTTCATAATCGCCGCGTCGTGTCGCCAGCGCGCCCAGATTGCCCAGATCAGCCGCCACCGAGCGACGGTCGCCGATTTCGCGGGCTAACTCCAGACTCTGCGTGTAATAAGCGATGGCGGTTGCCGGATCGCTCTGCCCGGAAGCCACCCATGCCAGCCCGCTCAGGCTGGCGGCAATGCCGTGCTTGTTGCCGATTTCACGGTGGATGGCAAGGCTTTGCAGGTAGAGCGCTCGTGCTTCCTCAAACTCGCCCTTTCGCGCCGCGACATTGCCCAGATACTCGAGGTTGTCGGCAATCGCGCGCGGGAGATTTGCTTCGCGCGCCAGCGCGAGGCTCTCACTAAAGTGGCGTTGCGCGGCCTCATGGTCGCCCCGCCGGGCGTAAATACTGCCGAGATTGCTCAGCGTTCGCACGATGGTTTTTGTGTCTTCGGCCTGCCGGGCTAGCTTCAGACCTTCTTTCAGCACCGTCAGCGCTTCCTCAAGATTTCCCAGACTGTGCTCGGCTTCGCCCAGCCGGGCCAGCAATTGCGCTCTGGCGCTGGCTTCGTTGACCAGAGTCAGCACGCGGCGGGCAAGGGCTACTGCTTCACGCAGGCTACTGACCGCCAGTAGTTGCTCCAGCGCTGCCTGCGCGTAAAACGCTTCTTTCGTTTTGTCGCCGGCTTGTCGCCAGTGATCCGTCAGGCTGAGCGCGTAAACCGGATCGTCCTCGTAGACCGCTTCCAGCGCCTGAGCGACGTTGCGGTGCGCGATGGCGCATTCGTCATCGGTCATGCCCTGTATCAGCGCTTCGCGCAGCTTGTCGTGCTGAAAGCGCCAGCGGCCATCCTGCGCGTCCAGCACTGATGCATTGGAACAGATCGTCAGCCAGGCAGACAGGTCGACTTCAGGGGGCAGGAGTCCATCATGGGTGGCTACCAGATGCGCCAGCAGCGAGATGTCGAGCGTGCGCCCGGCGATGGCTGCCAGCTTCAGCAGCGGCTGGCCCCAGTTCGGGACCCGGTGAAGCCGCCTGCGAATGATTTCGACCATGCCACCGGGCATCACATTCAGCGGCAGCGCCGACGCGCTAATTCGCTCTAGACCGCCCGCATCTTCGGCCAGCGCCCTCACAACTTCCACCAGAAAAAAGACGTTGCCCTCGGTTTCTTTCTGCAGCAGCGCGACCACGTTCGCCTGCCGGCCTGTTTCTCCCAGCATGGCGGCGCTCAATTCGGCGATTTCCGAATGCGACAACCTGCCCAGCGCCAGTGACTGCATGTGTGGAAAGCGTTCATGGAGTTCCGGCGCTTCATCGTCGCGGAAGCTGGCGAAGATCAGCAGCGGACGCTCCCTGGTGATCGCGACCAGGCTGGCCAGAACCTCGAAAGCATCGCTTGCCCACTGTAAGTCTTCCAGAATCAGGACGGTTGGCTGGTGTAGTGCTCGAAAAGCCCGGGCGATCGTTGCGACCAGCCGCTGCTGGTTCTCCGCGCCGTCCAGCGGCTCCGGTTCGGGTATCGAGTGGCCAACCAGACGTTCCAGGTCAGGGATGAGATGTTTCAGAATCGACAGACCTGGCAGATCCAGATCGATTTCCAGCAACAGGCGGCGAATCGGATCGCGCAGCAGTTGATAAGGCAGGCCGGCGGCGGCCACCGCCTGGCCGCGCAACACCAGCGCCCCGCTGGCGATGGCTTCGATACGAATCTCGTCCAGCAGCCGGGACTTGCCGACGCCGCTTTCGCCGCCGACCAGCCAGGCACTTCCCGTGTCTGCGTTCAGGCCGTGTCGCAGCGCCGTCGCCAGTTGCTCATATTCTGTTTTGCGACCAACAAAAGTTGCAGCTTGCAGAAAGCTCTCCCGTATGGCCACCGTTTCCGGCGGCGCGTCGCGCCCGATTGCTTCTGCCAGCGCTTCAATCGCTTCAACTGCGTTGCTGTAACGTTCGGCGGGCGACTTCGCCAGCAGCGTTGCCAGAAATGTGCCCAGCCGGTCGACGTGTGGCAGCAGGCTCCAGTTGGGCGTCATGAGCAGCACGTCGGTGAGCAGACGATTCAGACTCGACGTATCGTAGGGGTGCCGGCCTGCCAGCAGTTCGAAGGCGATCACGCCGACCGCATAGAGGTCGGACCTTTCCGTTGGCGGCTCGTTCTGCAGCACTTCCGGCGGCATGTATTCCAGCGTGCCGACCAGCGTCTGGTTTTCGGGCCTGAATTGCTCGCGCACTAGCGCCAGTTCAAAATCGACCACTTTCACGTGATCGTCGATGACGAGCACGTTTGCCGGTTTCAGGTCGCGGTGGAGAATGCCGCGCCGGTGCAAATAGGTCAGCGCCTGTAGCAGCTCGATCAACAGCTCGACTTTGCGCTCCAGTCCAAGCGACTGGCCATAGGCGACGATGGTTTGCGCGTTCTCCAGCAGGTCCATCGTGTAATAGGGGACCTGCTGGGCATCGAAGCCGTAATCGAGCACGCTGATCACGTGCGGGTGACGCAGCGACGCGAGTACGCGGAATTCACGGGCAAGCGCCAGTTTCGGATCGCTTCCCGGTGTCGTCGTTAGGGCGCGTATCGGCTCGATAAGCAGGCGCTTCAGGGCAACCGTCTGCCCGGTGAGCCGGTCAAACGCACGGTAGACAACACCAAGCGTTCCGCGGCCAATTTCCTCGCCGAGGTGGTAGCGGCGGCTGATATGAACAGAGCTGGCGTTCATGGCTGTGTTCGCTGGCTTTCGACTTCCATGCTGGCGGCCTGGGTATTGCTGGTCGCTCTCATTCCGAATTGTATGGCCGGCGATCGGGTTTCCGAGATGTCCTTTTCCGAGGACACGTTTGTAATGCTTGCTGTTTTAGTCGTTCGCTTTCAGAATAGACCAGGTGGGGCGTTTGCCTGACCGCGCCCGGTATCTGAGGACCGATAAATGGAGTGCCCGAACTGCCAGACGATCAATCGCAGTGATGCGCGCTTCTGCGATCAATGCGGCACGGCGCTGGACGCAACGACCCGGTGTGCATTCTGCGGCACTGTCGCGCGTCCCGGTGCAGATTTCTGCGACCGCTGTGGGCGATCGTTGGCAGATTCCGAAAGTTTGTCTCCCCAGGATACGCTGCAAAAGTATATCCCCCGGGAAGTGCTGGAAGTGCTGCGCGCCAGCCAGGCCAGAAGCGCCATGGCCGGTGAGCGCCGAGTCGTGACGATGCTTTTTTGCGATGTCAAAGGCTCGACGATGGCGGCCAGCAGCCTTGACCCGGAAGATTGGGCCGAAATCATGAACGGCGCGTTCGACCGGATTATCCCGCCGATTTATCGTTACGAAGGCATTGTACCGCGTTTAATGGGCGATGCAGTGCTCGGTTTTTTCGGCGCGCCGATTGCACATGAGGACGATCCACAGCGGGCGGTTCTGGCCGGGCTGGAAATCATCGACGGGGTGGAGGCTTATCGCCCTGAAGTACGAGAGCGCTGGGGTATCGATTTTCAGGTGCGCGTCGGCATCAATACCGGGCTAGTGGTGGTCGGCGCGGTTGGCTCTGACCTGCGTCTTGAGTATTCGGCTATGGGTGACGCCATCAATCTGGCAGCACGCATGGAACAAACCGCCCAACCCGGAACCGTGCAGATCAGCGCCAATACCTATCGTCTCATCGCGCCGCTTTTTGAAGTCGAGGACCTCGGCGCAATCGAAGTCAAAGGTAAGACCGAGCCGGTGCAGGCCTATCGCGTGCTGCGCCCGCGCGCCATGCCCGGTCGCCTGCGTGGCATCGAGGGACGCGACGCGCCGCTGATTGGCCGCGATGTGGAATTCGGGCAGCTTCAGACAGCGGTAACTCGTTTCCTGCACGGCGATGGCATGGTTGTGACGCTGCTGGGCGAGGCGGGGATGGGCAAAAGCCGCCTGATTCGCGAGACCTGCGCCTATATTGAACGCGAGGCGGCGGGCCGGTCCTATCACCTCTATCAGGTAGCATCGCAGTCGTTTGAAGCCTCGCAGCCCTATGGGCTGGTGCGCCAGTTGCTGCGTCAGGCCTGTGGCGCTCAACCGAATGACCGCATCGAGACGCTGCGCCAGCGCCTCGATGCCTGGCTGGAACGGCTTGGCTTCGAACCGGAAGCAACCGCCGTGCTCGACCTTCTCTTTGGTCTGGCGGTTCCTGTAGGCCAGGATGCTTCGGGTGGTGAAGCGTTCCGGACGCGACTCTACGAACTGATGGAGCGTTTGTGGCAGCGCTGGGTTGCCGAAGCGCCGCTCTGTCTGATTTTCGACGACATTCACTGGATGGATCCGGCGTCGGTCGATCTGGTGCTGCATGTGCTTTCGCTGATCGGAAGCCACCCGATACTGCTGATCCTGGCGACGCGCCCCGATGAAACGACGCCGGGTTGGCGGCTCAAACAACATGCCGAGCAGACGTGCGGGCGGCGCTATCTGGGGATTGAGGTCCAGCCGCTGAGCGCAGCAGGGGCCGCGGCGCTGGTTGACAATCTGCTCGATCATCCGGAGCTTCCCGCCAGCCTGCGCGAGGCGATCCTGTCGCGCGCCGAAGGCAACCCGTTTTTTGTCGAGGAAGTCGTTCGCAATTTGCTGGATACGGGCGCTGTCGAGAAGGCTGCCGGAGGCGGCTGGGTCGTGCGCGCTTCATCACTGGACGAACTCGAAGTGCCGGCAAACCTGGCGGCATTGTTGCTGGCGCGCATGGATCGTCTCAGCGGACCGGCGCGACATGCGCTCCAGATAGCGTCTGTCATTGGCCGCCAGTTCGAGCGTCGGCTGCTGGCTTTACTGGCTGGCGCGAGTGAAGGCCTGAACGAGCGCCTGCGGGAACTGGAGCAGGCCGGGCTGATCCAGCCGGTTCGATCAGCGCCGGAACCGACCTACAGCTTTCGTCACGCGCTGACACAGGACGCTGCCTACGAAACGCTGCTACTGCGCGAACGGCGGCAGTTGCATCTGCGGCTGGGCGAAGCCCTTGAGGCGTTGTATGGCGAGGCGCTTGACGAGCGCGCGCCGGAGCTGGCGCGCCACTTCGAGTTGGCCGGCAGCCTGGGGCGGGCCGCACGTTATTACCGTATAGCGGGCGATGCGGCCTTCCGGCTATATGCTCACGATGAAGCCATTTCGCACTACAGCCACGCTATCGACGCGGCGCTGCGCGAAACCGGCAATGATGACCTGCTCGATCATCTCTATCTGCGCCGGGGCCGCGCCTTTGAAATTAACGGCCACTACGCCGAGGCCATCAACAATTTCGTCGAGATGGAAATCGTCGCGAGCGAGCGCAACAACGATCTGATGAGACTGCACGCCCTGATGGCGCACGCTCAGATTTTGTTCAGCGGCTCGGTCGCCTTTGACGCTGAATCCGGCGAGCGCCTGCTGAATGAGGCGGTGGCGCTGGCCGAGGCGCTGAACGCCGTTGAAGCGCAGGCGCGTTTGAAGTGGATCATGATGATGCGCTACCTGTGGACGCGTCGTCTGGAAGACGCTGAACAGGCCGGTGTGCAGGCACTGGCTCTGGCCCGCCAGGTCGGCAACCTCGAACAGCTTGCCACCACACTCAATGACCTCTGTTACGTCTACATGGAACTGGCGCACTTTGAAGGGGCCGAACCGCTGATCAGCGAGGCAATCGAGTTGTGGCGCCGTCTTGACAACCGGCCGATGCTTGCCAATAGCCTTAGCACGGCGGCGATGATACACCTGTTTGTGGCGCATCACAGCGAAACGATCGCTGCAGCGAGTGAAGCTTACGACATTTCGAGCGCGATCAACAACGACTGGGGCGTTGCCTATAGCCAGACTTCACTGGGATTTGCCTATTACGATCTCGGCCAGTGGGATCGGGCGATTGAAGCCGCGCAGCTGGCGCTGGACTACGGGCGTAAGTCGGGCTTCATCGTTCCCGAATACTGGTGTAATGCCTTTCTTGGGTTTCTGTATGCCGATCTGGGCGACAGGGAAAGCGGTCTGGCCGCCATTGACGCTGCTTTAGCGCGCGACAGCGACCAACTGGCGTCGTTTTACGCGCAGTTGATTGCCGCCCGTATCAACCTGTATCTTGCGCTGGGCGAACTCGATGCGGCAGAAGCGACGCTGGCTGAGCATGGACATGCCTTCGCCGATAAGCCGACGTGGTTCTACGGGCGCGCGCTGGTCGAACTGGTCGAAATCCGGCTGGCAGGCGTGCGGGGGCAACATGACGCGGCGGAAACGCACGCCGGCGCGCTGGCCAGCACGCTGCGATCGCTGGGCGCACTACGCCACCTGCCGGATGTGCTGCTGGCGCACGCGCACGCACTCGCGGCTCAGAACCGTTTTGAGGAGGCGCACCTGAAGCTGCTTGAGGCGTGTGACGAGGCTCAGCGGCTGAACATGCACCGGGTTATCTGGCAGGTTCTGGCAGCGTTGGGCGACGTCTGCGACCGTCTCGGCCAGACAGACGACGCGGCAGGCTATCGAACTCATGCGCGCGTGTGTCTGGAGCAGGTCGCGGGCAGCCTGAACGAAGACCGCCGGACACTGTTTCTTAACCAGGCGCATGTGAGGCAACTATTCGATTGACAGGAGAGCTATGTTCTGGCGTTAGAACGGAATATCGTTTTCCCCATCGCCCATATCGCCGCTATCGGCCTCATGAGCGTACTTGTTGATCAACATCGCCATCACCAGCCAGCCCGCTGTGATGCTTGACCGGATGATGTCCTGCGCGTCGAGCTTGCCCCCACCGGCTCGCTTGTTATTCAGGTCGGTCAACATTAGTCTGGTGATGATGTTCAGCGTGTCGCGCTCAAACAACGTGAGCAAGGACTGCCAGCCATTGCTTGCATCACGGTCCTTTTGCAGTCCCTCCCAGATGATTTCAATATCATCATAAAGACTCGCCATTTGCTCCGGTGTAGGAACAAAACCAACATTTTCCGGAATGCGCGCCGGCGAAATGGGGTGTGGCGAAGGGGCATCCTCATTGCTGGGCAGGGAAGCGGCAAGCTGTTCGAGGTCGAGCGATTCTTCGATAAATTTGCGGAAAGCGCTTAAACGATCTTGTTGATCTGACATTCGATCCTCCGGTCACTGCCGCTCTGGTCATGTTCTTTTATCTTATTACAGAAATTGCTCGCTGGATTAGGAAATTGGCTATGCCATTTGTTTGGTTGCCGTTTTCGCCGAAACCACATAGATTTTTAAGAAGACGATTCCGCATTTTGGCGTATTAATGCCTCATTCAGCGTTACGCTCTGTTACAATGGGATGCAATTAGCGCTGTTGGCCAGCTTTAAAAGTTACGCTTAACCGAAAGCGAATCCTCATGAAACGGTTTGTCGCGCGCACAGGCTTTGCCACGTTTTTCATGTTTTTGTGCGCTGCGATTTTCGGTGCTCGTCCGGTTCTCGCCCAGCTTGAAGCGAGTTGTCCGGCGCTGGTGGTTCAGGCGCTGGAAGAAGCGGACAGAGCCTGTGCGGGTCTGGGCCGGAACTCCGCCTGCTATGGCTACAATCAGGTTTCGGCCACGTTCAATCAGGTGGTCGATCTCGATTTCTTCACCGCACCATCTGATCGTGGCGACCTCAACCTCTTCCAGAGCATCCGCACGGCCGTGCTCGATACCCTGCGCCAGCAGTGGGGCATTGCTTTCCTGAATGTTCAGGCGCTTGTACCCGACTCCCTTCCTGGTCAGGGCGTGATTTTCGTACTGCTGGGTGACGCGGACATTAGCAATGAGGTCTCGCCACAGGAAGCATTCGAACTTGCGCCGCCGGTTGAGGTCATCGCTCAGACGACGGCGATCATCCGCAGCCTGCCTTCCGCCAATGCCAACGCGCGCGGCGAGATCACGCCCGGCGATGTGCTGGCCGCCGATGGCCTGAGCGCCGATCGGCTGTGGGTTCGTGTCGTTAAGGGAGATGTGGCCGGCTGGATCGAGCGCTCAGGTCTGGCGGACAGCGCTGCCCTTGATGGCCTGCCGGTGCTGACCGACGAGCTGCGAACGCCTATGCAGGCTTTTCGCTTTCGCACCGGCATTGGCCGCGTGGGATGTGAAGAGGCTCCGGATGCGCTGATCGTTCAGGGGCCGGAAAACCTCACCGTGAATTTGAGCGCTAACGGCGCGAATATCATTCTTGGCTCGACCATTGTGCTTCGCACGGTCAGCGATGTTGACAGCTCGGACGTTCTGCCGGGCCACACGCAGGCGGCGCAGGCGGTCGCCTTTAGCCTGGACGGCCAGACAGTCGTGACCGGTGATACGGCGGGGGTGCTGCGGCTCTGGATGCAGGCCGGCGGCAGTCTGCTGCGAACCTGGACGGGGCATGAGGGCGAGGTGATGGCGCTGGCATTTGCGCCAGACGGCGAGTTGATCACGGCAGGCTCGGATGGCAGCTTGCGCTGGTGGGACGCCGCCTCTGGCGTCGAAATCCGAACCGTGGCAACGGGCGCTGCCGTGAACGGCATGGCCGTCAGCCCGACCGGCGACTTGATTGCCACCATCGGGGCAGATGACGTTGTTCGGCTGTGGAATGCGCGGACCGGTGAGCCTGCCGGTGATGTGTCGCTAAACGGTGTTGCCATCACGGCGCTGGCTTTTAGCCCGACCGGTGACAGTCTGGCGCTTGGCGGCGTGGATGGCAGCCTGTATCTCTGGAATGTGACGGCCGGAACGCTGGCCGAAAACTGGGACGCTCATTCCGGCGCTGTGCGCGCGCTTGCCTTTCATCCGGAAGCGCGGTTTCTCGTGTCTGGCGGCGACGACGCCGAAAGTAAGGTGTGGGCTTTGCCATCGGGCGACCTGCGCCTCGCGCTTCCAACCGGTCCGGTTAATGCGCTTAGCCTGAGCTCGAACGGGTATACGCTGGCGGTTGGCGGTCCCGGACGCGACGTCGAACTCTGGGACGCCGAAGGCGGCGGCAGGCAAGCCGTACTGAGCGGCCATCAGGGAAGCATCGAGGGGCTGGCCTATTCCGAAGATGGTATGGTCCTGGCCTCCGGCGCGAATGATACGACCGCCCGGCTGTGGCGTCTCGCGCCACGAGCGATGGAACTGATCACGCTGGATGGCTACGTCGTGGTTGACGGCGTACACGTCCCGCCGGGCTATCGCTCGATTGCGCCACTCGGCTCCGATGGGCTGGTGTCCGGGCGGTGGTCGCCGCCCACGCCGGTTCCCGTTGGCGAGCTTATGGATCTTGCGCTGCTGACCACATTGACAGACAGCGTCCTTCATTATCCGATTACGCTGCCTTTGACCAGTGTGGCAGCTGTGCCGACGCCAACACCCACGCCGGCACCTTCGTCTCCTTTCCCGCTTCCTCCGACACCTGCGTCCCCGGCCGGACCCAGCGATGACTCTGGCAGCGAGCCGCCGTGTGGCGTGACGGCGTTCGTTGGCGATAACGAGTCGTTCACCGGCACCGACTGCGATGATGTCATCGATGGTAGTGATGGCTCCAATAGCATCATAGGTGGCGCCGGCGCGGACCTCATCAGGGGTTATGGCGGCGATGACTTTCTCGAAGGCGGTGATGGCGACGACACGCTCGAAGGCGGCGACGGCAACGATACACTGGAAGGCGATTCCGGTTTTGGCCGGGACCTTCTGCGCGGCGGCGCGGGCGATGATTTGATGTATGGCGGCCCCGGCGACGACACGCTTGAAGGCGGCGACGGCAACGATACGCTCTATGGGGATGACGACGATGATACGCTCGACGGCGGCGCGGGCGACGACCTGATCGATGGCGGTTCTGGCAACGATCAGATTGTGCTTGGCGACGATGACGGTGTCGATACCGTCTATGCGGGCGATGGCGACGACACGATCACGATCGACGGCGAGCAGACAGGCGATTACGTTAACAGCGGCACAGGGAACGACCACGTGCAGTTTGGCCCCGAACTGTCTGGCGAACTCACCATTGAAAACGACGAAAATACAACGCTTGATTTTTCGGCATTGCTGGCCGGGATTTATGTTGGCAATACCGAAGGCCCTGATCCGGAAAATCCATTCCCCTACATCGCCAGTGGGCCGAACTTCTATATTCTCCTACAGGGCATCTACCGGCATATTATCGGCACCGACTACGATGACGAGCTCGACGACGACTGGCTGACCGAGGTCGATAACCTGCTGGATGGTCGCGGTGGCGATGACTTCCTTTTCAGCCATTCCGGCAATGATACGCTGCTCGGTGGGACAGGTAACGATACGCTGATCGGCGGCGTGGGCAATCATCTGCTGGATGGCGGCGACGGCGACGACATCATCGAGGATTACGAGTTCGAGCCAGAGATGGCCGGTCAGAATACCCTGTATGGCCGGGGTGGTAATGATCAGCTTTTCAGCGGCGCGGGCAATGATTTGCTCGATGGCGGTGATGGCCACGACCTGCTGGTGGGCGGTGAGGGGGCGGACACGCTGCTTGGCGGCGATGGGGACGACGAACTTCACGATGATTACTGGTTTGAGGGCGGACTCACGCAGGGACCGGCGCAGTTAACAGAGGGTCAATGGCCGCTAACCGGGCAGTTCGACGATTATCTGGACGGCGGCGACGGGGATGATCGTCTCTTTAGCGATTACGGCAACGATACGCTAATCGGCGGCGCGGGCAACGATAGCCTCTATAGCTGGGCGGGTGACGATCTACTGCTGGGTGGCGACGGGGATGACTTCCTGGTCGACTATACAGGCAACAATATCTTCAATGGCGGGGCGGGCAACGACACCATTTGGGATGGCGATGGGAACGACACCATCTATGGCGGTGACGGCGGCGGCGTAATTGGAATGTGGGGGGGTTGGAGCGGCGATTTCGTTTATGGCGGTGGGGGCAAAGAAAAGGTGTATTTTTTGTATCTTGCTGGCCATGA
>QGUR01000384.1 GCA_003242205.1 Chloroflexota bacterium
ACCACGCCGTTGTCAGTGGACACCAGCACGACTAATCCCGCCTTCACGATGGCGGTCGCGCCGGGTGTGGACAAACAGGTGATGGCGCTCATCGAGACCAATACCCCCAGCCAGCTTTAAGCTGGCAGCACCCTGACTGGCTGAGGCTCGCATTGCGCGGGCCTCTTTTCTTTTGGAGACCTTATGGCTGTCGTCGTATGGAAAGACAAAGTGAAGATCGTCGTCGGTGAACTGACGCGCCGCGCCGAACTACAAATGGCGAACGAAGTGGAGCGTATCGTGGCGGCGCTGCCCGATGACGCGACGCCGGAACAGTTTGCCGCAAGCCTGGATGAACTGGTCGCCGTGCTTGCTACGCGCTCGATACAGGTGTGTATCGATGGCGTGTGGCTCCCGGTAGACGCCGACCACGCGCGCACGGTCGATCTGGGTGAGGGTGATACCTTCACGCTCAACTTCCCGCCGGTCGCGGCAGAGATGGCATCGCTGCCGGGGTCGCTGTACGAGCAGTGGTTGAACGCGGCGGCGAATGAGAACACGCGGGTTCAAGACCGTTTTTTAGCCGCTATTACCGGACTGGCGAGTACAACGAGTACGTCCGCACCGCCGTCCGGCGACGCGCCATCGAGTTAGCCGAAAAAGGCAATGACTTACCGAGCGACGAAGACGACTGGACGTACCACTATCCAGAACATTTGATCGGCTGGCTGGTCAACATTTTGCAGTCGGTCGATTTTGCCTACACGCCGCTCGAAATCATCGAAACTGAGGAAGCGCTGCCGGGGCTGTGGGATGACATCTACACCGAGATATGGCAGCGCCGCCTGATTAAAGAAGTGTACGAGAACAAGTCGGACGGAAGCTAAAGCGAGGTCGCTGTGGCCGATTTTAAGTCCAGATTCATCGTTGAACTGAGCGAAGCCGAGTTCCGCAAGTTCATGGCTGCCGCAAAGCAGATCGACGATGCGCAGAAACGCACGGGCGACGGCGCACAGCGGGCTTCTCAGCAGGCGGCACAGGGCGCGAAGCAGTCCGCGCAGGGCTTCCAGCAGACCGCCGACAGCGCGCGGCAGGCGACAAAAGAGATTGAAAATCTCAATAAGCAGGCCGACGCTTTCGCTCAGCGCGGGCGACAACCGCTCTTTTTGCAGTTCGCGCTGTTTCCCGCCGCCGGTCTCGCGCAGCGACTTGGCGCAGAGGGACTTGCTGGCGGGTTGTTTTCCGCGTCCGACGTGCTGGGCATTGCCGACAACGCCCTGATTATCCGCGAAAACATCGGCGCATTGGCCGAGCGGCTCAAAGAAGCAGGTGGGCCAATCTCCGCGATTGCCAATACCGCCGCTGGGCTTGCCGCGCCGCTGGGCGCGACCGCCGCCAGTTTCGCGTCGGTGCTTGCTGTTGTGGCCCCCCTGGGCATCGCCCTGGTGGGTGTGATCGCGCTGATTACCGAGATCAACCGTCAGGCAGAGGAAAGCGCAAAGCGGGTGCGCGAGTTTGTCGCGCTGGAAAGCGGTGTTGCAGAGGCGATTGGCGCTGGCGCGACGACGGAAGACCTGGAGCAGTCGCTATCGCGCATGCAGGCGGGGCGCAACGCACTGGCTCAGCGCGCGGTGCGCCTGGAGGCGTTTCAGGCGGGCTTTGAATCGCTCTACTACGCGCTGTCGCAGACAACCGACCCTGCGGCAATCGACCGCCTCCGCAGCCAGCGTCAAAATCTGCTTCAGGAATTGAGCGAAGAAACCGGCGGGCTGATTACCAATGAGAACGAGCTGCGCCTCGCGATTGAGGGACTGAACGCCGAATTAGAGAACGCCGACAAGCAGATCAATGCGTTTGAGCAGGCGATTGTCTCAGGCGCGGCAGCTGAGAACGACCGCCGCGCGGCGATGGAGCGTGCGAGCGAAACGCTGCTTGCGACCTCGCAGCGCGAGCTTGAGCTTCAGCAGGTGCGGGAGCGGCTCGCGTCGGCCACGTCTGAACAGATCGCGAAGGAAGTTGCGAGCACCGAAGACCGCCTGGAACTGCTTGAGGACGAGCAGGAAAAGAAGCGTGCGCTCAATCTCGTCACGGGTGAATACAACGACGAGATTGCGGCCAACAGCATTGAGATTGTCGCTCTCACCAATCATCTGGACGAACTGCGCAAGATGCTGGCCCAGGTGCGTATTCGCGAAGCGATCACCGAGGGCATCAGCAAATTCATCGACGCCGCAAAAGAAATCGGCAAGGTGGCACAGGAGCAACAGGAGGCGATTACGAGCATTCGCCAGCGCTTCCTCGACCGCGCCAACACGCTTCAGGAGAACTTTCAGGAAGCGAACCTGATTGCGCAGGAGAAATACTACTTCGATCTGGACAAGCTTCAGCGCGACTTTGAAGCCAAGCAGGAAGAAGACCAGATCAAGGCGCAAGAGAAACAGCGCGACATCCAGAACAAGTTCAACGACCAACGCGAGAAAGACCGCCTGGAGCACGAACGCCGGTTAGCGAAAATCGAGCGCGACTTCCAGCGGGACTTCCGAAGCGCCGTAGCCGAACGCGATGCGCTCGCCGCGCATCTGGCTCGTGTCCGGCGCGACGACGCGGTAAAGGACGAAGAAGAACGCTACAAGCTGCTGCAAAAGACGCGCCAGGATGACTTCGATAAGCAGCAGAAAGCCCTCCAGAAAGCGCTTGAGGATCAGCGCCGCGAGCGCGAGCGCGACTACAACCGGCGACGGAATGAACTGCGCCTTGCCTTCGAGTTTGAGGCGAGGATGCGCAACCTGAAATACGAGAACGACCTGCGCCAGTTGAACGCGAAGTTGCAAGCGGAAATCAACATGACGAACCAGGCGTTCTTCCATGAACTCAACAACCTGCGCAACCACCTGTTCAGCCGCTACGCGCTGGAGAACCAGTATTACACAGCCATCGGCAGCCGGATTGCCAACGCGCTCAGCAGCGCCTTCAACAGCATCCCGACCAACTTCTCATTGTCGCAGCCTGCACCCGCCTTCTCTGGCGGTTCTGGCGGCGGCGGGGGTTCTGGTATCTCCCCGATCCGCTACACGCGCGCGTCGGGCGGGCCACTGGTCCCGTTTGCCGACACGCTGGTGGGAGAGAACGGGCCGGAAGTGCTGCGGCTCCCGGTGCGCGGGCATGTGTACACGATGGACCAGTACCAGCGCATGATGGGCAGCAGCGTAGTCAACGCCAACTTCGGGGACATCATTGGCACGAACATCCAGCAGATACAGCGCGCGGTCGATGAGCGCCTGTACGAAACACTCAAGAAAGCGGGAATACCTGACTGATGCTCTATCCAGAACTCAAGATTGCTGCTGGACACGATAACGAGGCGGGGTTCGTCGCCATTGAAACCGTCGTGGCGACGGCCCCGCGCTGTACGCCCGTGCCGCGTGGCAGCACCACAACTCGTCTTGCCAGCGGCGCTATCCGGCGCGACGGCTTCAAAGACATCACATGGTCGTGGGGCATCATGACGTTCAGCGACCTCGATAACCTTGTGACGACGTACCTGGGTGATTGGGACACGGATTACGCCAACGTCACGATCCGCACACTCAAGCGCGACATGACCTACGGCAACTACAACGCGCGCATGTTCCTGCCCGTGTTTGACGGCGACGACGATGAAGGCGGGTACGAGCAGCCGACGACCCGCAAGGTGACAAACGTTCGCATTCGCTTCGGCAACCTGATTGCAACCTGACATATGCCAGATCAAAGCACGAATCAGACAGCACTTCGGGCTGATGAACATCTGCTGCTGTGCTACCTCAGCG
>QGUR01000074.1 GCA_003242205.1 Chloroflexota bacterium
TCCGCCGCGCTGCCTCCCAGCGCGCGCAGGCGCCGCTCGACACTCGCTGCCGTCTCTTGCAGCACGGTCGCCTCACCCCCGGTCCCCGGCGCGAGGACGACGCCGAGCTCGACCGCCTCGACCGGCACGGAAGTCGCCTCCGCAGTCGCCGCAGGAGCAGCGGGCGTTTCCGTCGCTGCCCCGTCTGTCAGCGCGGCAGCAGTGGCAGTCAGTGCCTGATAAAAAGCCGCGTCAACGGTCAAGGCGAAGGCTGTGGCGGCGGCATCCTGCGCTTCGGCAGTCGCCGTCAGCGAAACACCAGACGCTTCCGCCGTCTGGGTAAAACGCTCGTTTATCAAGGCGTTGATCGTCGCCTGTTGGTCGGTTGCATCCAGTTGGGTAACCGGGCTGCCCAGCGCAAACGGCGCGGCGCTGAACAGCGCGAGCAGTCCCAGAATAAGCGCGGCAATCAGAGAGATGGTTGGTCGCTGTCTCATGGCAATCCTTTGCAAGACAAAACGCAAGAAACATTATGGCGCAAATGCGCCGCCTTCACAACGGAGGAATGGCGATAACGCCGCTTACAGAATGCGAAAGTGGGACTATAGTAGACATTACGTTCACAACACGGAGGGCGGGACATGACACAGCCGCGCACGGCATTCGACGGAAATAGCCCCGCCCAGACGGAACGATGGGTGCTGGTCGCTACCATTCTCGCGTCCAGCATGGCGTTTATCGACAGCACGGCGCTCAACGTAGCCCTGCCGGCCATCCAGCAAAGCCTGAACGCGACCGGCTCTGAGGTGTTCTGGATCATCAGCGCCTACAATCTGTTTCTGGCCTCGCTTATCCTGACCGGCGGCTCGCTGGGCGACATTCTGGGCCTGAAGCGCATTTTCACCGGCGGGCTGCTGGCATTCACGCTGGCGTCGGTGGCCTGCGCGCTGGCCCCAAACGCGACCGTGCTCATCATCGCCCGTGCAGCTCAGGGAGCGGGCGGCGCGCTGATGGTCCCCAGCAGCCTCGCGCTGCTGTCCGCGGCGTTCCCACACGAGCGACGCGGTATTGCCATCGGCACGTGGTCAACCTTCACGACCGTAACCTCGGTCCTCGGCCCGGTGATCGGTGGGTGGCTGGCCAGCGCCGGGCTATGGCGCGGCGTTTTCCTCATCAACGTGCCGCTGGCGGTAGTCGCGGTTGCGGTGCTGTCGCAGGTGAGCTACCGCGACCGGCGCAATCCCGGCGGCCTCGACATCCCCGGCGCGCTGCTGGCGACGCTCGGTCTGGGCGGCATCACCTACGGCTTCATACAGGGACCGGAAACCGGCTTCGACTCGCCCGTCATTCTGGGCGCGCTCGGTCTGGGTTTCGTCGCGCTGGTCGCCTTTCTGATCGTCGAAGCACGCTCACCGCATCCGATGGTATCGCTGCAGTTGTTCCGCTCGCGCACCTTCAGCGGCGCGAACGCGCTGACGTTCTTCCTGTATGGCGCGCTGGCGGTTTACAGCCTGTTCGTCTCGCTCAATCTCGTACAGGCGCAGGGCTATCTGGAATCTGAAGCCGGGCTGGCGCTGCTGCCGTTTTCGATCATGCTCATTCTGCTGTCACGCTGGGCGGGTGGGCTGGCAAGCCGTATCGGCCCGCGCCCGCTGCTGACAGCCGGCCCGGCGCTGACCGGCGTGGGTTTTTTCCTGCTGGCGCTGGTCGGCATCACCTCTGGCCCGAACGACTACTGGACGACCGTCTTTCCCGGCCTGCTGCTCACCGGCATCGGCATGGGCCTGACCGTCGCGCCGCTGACAACCGCCGTGATGACCGCCGTGCCGGTGAACAGCACGGGCAGCGCATCGGGCATTAACAATGCGGTGGCGCGTACGGCGGGCGTTCTGGCAATCTCGGTACTGGGCGCGCTGGCGATCGTCGTCTTCACCGATACGCTGGCTGCGGCTACGTCCGGGATCGAAATGAGCGCCGAAAGCCGGCAAGCGCTGCTGGTGGAACAAGCGCCCAAGCTGGGAGCGGCGACCGCGCCTCCGGGTGTTTCAGAGACGGCACACAACGAAATCACGGTCGCCGTCAGGATCGCGTTTATCGAAACCTACCGGCTGGTGATGCTGATCTGCGCCGGGTTAGCTTGGCTGAGCGCCCTGCTCGGCTTTGCGCTGGTGGAACCCCGACACCGGCTGCTCCCGGAACCGGTGGCTACGGGATGAGGACGCGCGGCCCATGATAGCGGCCTGCGCCGGCAAAAGGCTCGCCCAGCGTGTTTTTCAGCACGTCGAGCACCTCATCGTCGTCGCCAACATAGACCACGATCAGCCGGTCGCGCTGGAAGAAATGCGGCGTCGCTACCCATTCGACGTGCAAGGGCGCATCATCGGTCATGATGGTGCTGCCGTCATCGCTGACTCTGGCGGCTTCGCGCTGCGCCTTGTCGCTCGCGCTGTACTCATAAACCTGAATGTCATCGTCCGCGACAGCCAGCACCGTGCCGGGCGCGGAGAAAAACGGCTGGCGCACCTTGCCCTTGACCGCAATCGGCGCGCCGGTTGCGGCGATTGAGCGGTAAAACGAGGCGAGCATCAGGTCGTCAGCAGGCTCGGCGGCAGCCAGACTGGTCGAAGCCAGCGAGACATCGAACGGCAGATTGTGATTGGCGTTGAGCAGCGCCAGCGCGGCAAGCGCGAGCAGGGCAAGAATGGCAGGTAGGCGATAGCTCACGGTTGTTCGGCTCCTTGTTTGACCGCGTGCTATCCTCTATAGACGCAAAAACCGGGGCAAAAGTTTCGCCAAAACCGCCCGGATTTTGATTTTTCAGCAGTGTAGCGACACAGGAAGAAAACAAACAGAGGCTGCCGGACTGGCAACCTCTGTAAACCGCATCGTGTAGGTGATGTTGGGATCAGGTGAGGCGGGTGTAGAACTCGACGACCAGCTGTTCCTGGATCGGCGTGGGAATTTCATCGCGTGCCGGCAGGTTCACCAGCTTGGCGCTCAGGTTGTCGCGGTCGACCTGCAGATAGGAGAGATTAAAGGCCGTGCCTTCAAGCGCTTCGACCACGTGCGGGTTCTTACGCATCTTCTCGACAACCGAGATCGTCTGCCCCGGTTTCACCTGATACGAAGGCAGGTCAACGCGCTGGCCATCGACCAGAATGTGGCCGTGCTTGACAAGCTGGCGCGCAGCCCAGATGGTGGCCGCGAAACCGGCGCGATAGACCAGATTATCCAGCCGGCGCTCCAGCAGGATGAGCAGGTTTTCACCCGTCACACCCGGCAGACGGCGCGCGCGCATGAAGTAGCGGCGCATCTGGGCCTCGCGGATGTTATAGATGAAAGCCAGCTTCTGCTTTTCGTTGAGCTGCAGGCCGTATTCAGTGCGGCGGCCAGAGCGATACTGCTTTTCCTTGCCGTGCTCGCCCGGCGGATAGGGACGCTTCTCAAGAATCTTCTGATATTTCGCGCGCGGCACAAGCACCTCGCCGAAGCGCCGCTGCACTTTTGCCTTTGGCCCGTGATAAGATGCCATATGGTATAACAACCTCGTTCTATGGGTATGCACGCGCCGCTGCCGCGCGGAAACGCTCGTAACCCGTAAGCCTTCAACTCGAGCAGACGATTGTACACGGTTTAATCGCTATTTCTAGGGTTAAATCCGCAATTTATCCCTCACATCCCCCGGCCTCACCCATTTGCGTCCCGCAGGGATACTGTTGGAGAGAAGTATCCCGTATTCAGACTAATGCTTCCGGCGCGCCTGCGGTTGCGCGTCCTTCTCTTCCACGCCCAGCGCGTAGACATCGCGCCGGTTCCAGCCCGCTTCCATCGCCACCCGGCGGGCCGCGCTGCTGAGCGGTTCGCCCGCTTCCAGCCGCGCGCGCAGGGCTTCGCGCACGCGGGTTTCAACCCATGCTTCAGCCCGTGCTTCCGGCGCGCCGCCGACCACCAGCACGATTTCGCCTCTGGGCGGGTTGGCTTCATAATGCGCCAGCACCTCGCTCGCCTGGCCGCGCCGCAGTTCCTCGTAGACCTTGCTCAGCTCGCGGGCGACGCAGACCGGGCGGTCGCCAAGCGTTTCGAGCACCGCGCGCAGCAGGCTCGTCAGCCGGTTCGGGCTTTCGTAAAGGATGAGCGTGCGCCGCTCGTCCGCCACTTCGGCCAGCCACTCGCGGCGAGCGCGATCCTTTCTGGGCGGAAAACCGAGAAAGATGAAGCTGTCCGTCGGCAGGCCGGATCCGACCAGCGCCGCAATGGCTGCGTTCGGCCCCGGCAGTGGTTCGACACGCACGCCGCGATGGATCGCCTCGCGCACCAGTTCGTAGCCGGGATCGGAAATGCCGGGCGTGCCGGCATCGGACACCAGCGCCACGTCGCCTGTTGCCAGCGCGTCAAAGATGGCATCGAGCTTGCTCAGTTTGTTGTGTTCGTGATAGCTGGTAAGCGGCGTTTTGATCCCGTAATGCTGGAGCAGCACGCGAGTCGTGCGGGTATCTTCCGCCGCGATCAGCGAGACTTCGCGCAGGACGCGCAGCGCCCGCAACGTGATGTCTTCCAGATTGCCGATTGGCGTTGGTACGATGAACAGCGTGCCCACTACCCGCCCTTTCCCTGCCGGAATCGCCGTGCATTGTAGCCCGCCCGCCGAGCGCGACCAACAGGCCCGGAAATAAAACATCCCCCGCACGAAGCAGGGGATGTCGAAATGCATATAGCCGGATGGCTTAGCCAAGCGCGTCGTAGCCCGGCCCAACCGCGAAGAAGTCGTAGTTGGGCTGGATGTCCACGGTGAGGTCGACGATTTCGCCGCCTTCCGCGGTGATTTCTTCCTTGGTATCGAACGGCACGCGCTTCTGGCCGGGAGCCATTTCGTAGGCCGACGGCACTTCTTCTTCGATGAAGATGGCCTCATAGGGGCATTCGGGGATGCAAGCGCCGCAGTCGATGCAGGTATCGGGGTCGATGAAGTACCAGGGCCATTCGTTCTCGGGCTGGCCGGGAACAATGCATTCGACCGGGCACACATCCATGCAAGCCCCATCGCGCAGGCAGAGGCTGGTGATGATGTGAGTCATTAAGATAACTCCTCGAATTACAAAAGATGCGGAAACCGCCTGTCATTATCCCAAGTATAGCGACGCTTAACCCTGAATTCTGGAACTTTTGTTGGATTTGAAAAACTGGTTTAACTGAGAGATTGGAGAGTTTTCAAGCGGTTTAAATAAAAGTTAACTAAGAGCAAACTATGCAGCGTGTACGTTGATCGGATGGCTCGAGAGTTGCCGGAACAGAGAGTTAACATCCAAGGGTAGTCTAGCTGAGAGCACGCGAGTTGACCCCGCATACTCTCAGCTCCCCATATTATCTGATCCACTGAGGAAGCAAATTGCTCCGCACCAAAGAGCACAAGCCCGATGCTCCGTCCGCGAGCAGTTATATCGATCAAATGAGATTCGAGTGGTGTACGCACGCTGCCTGATGGAGCAAACTTGTTTAGCTCATCAACAAACACTACTACTGAATCAAGGCCAATACTTTTGACTCTCCAGAAGTTCGCTTAACTCTCTAATTGCTCTACCAAAGACCAATCGCTGACCACTGTCATTGAGCATCTGAATATCAATCACAAAGACGTCGCCAGCTGTAAGCTTGTCAAAGGGAATCGGCCACCCGCTACATAGCAATCCGATTTCCTATACATAGTGATCTTGCTTGCTGGAGCTAGTGTCAATCGGTACCGATAGATAGTACGCTCATACTTCTTATAGCATGACTAGTAGTCAAAGAAGCTCATGCGCCCTTCCTCCATCTGTATTACACTACGGATTATGTTTGGCTAACCCCGCCCCTGTGGAGTGCAAGATGAAACGTCTTCTGGCGCAGCAACTGGTGTGCTTGCTTCTGGTCGTGCTGGCTTTTGGCGGCTGTTCATTTGGTGGAAGTGCGACCGTAACGCCAACACCTGACGAAACGACCGCGACTGTGACCGCCGGCCCTACTGAGACGACCGCACCGGGCGACCCGACGGCGACGGAATCCCCCGCCGCGACCGAAAGCGAAACGCCCGCCGACGAAGCAACCACCACGCCGCCGCCAGTCAATACCGAAACTCCCACGGACGCGCCGACCGCGACCGACGAGCCGCCCACCGCAACGGCGACGGCGACCGGAACCGCGACGACCGAGCCAACGCCGACGCCGACCTCAACCGTCACGCCGGTGACGCCGACGGCAACGGCCAGCGCCACCGCGACCGCAGTTCCCGGCCCGACCTTCGAGCTGGGCGGTCAGGTGTTCAGCTTCCTGTATCTCGATCTCATGCGCGAAAGCGGCATGACGTGGATGAAGATGCAAATTCGCCACACGCCGGGCGGTTCGACCGCCGACGCCGAAAATCTGGTCGCCATTGGCGAGCGCCACGGCCTGAAGGTGCTGCTGAGCGTCGTCGGCGATCAGGCCGCGCTCGCCGCTAACCCGACGCAGTATTTTCAGGAGTTCGCGGCGTTTCTGGCCGCGGTCGCCCGCGTTGGGCCAGACGCGATTGAGGTGTGGAACGAGCCGAATATCGACCGCGAGTGGCCCGCCGGTCTCATCAACGGGACCAACTACGCCCAGATGCTCAGCTACGCCTATCCGGCCATCAAACAGGCCAACCCGAATGTCATGGTCATCAGCGGCGCGCCCGCGCCCACCGGCTTTTTCGGCGGGCAGTGCAGGGTCAACGGCTGCGACGACCTGATCTTCATCCAGCAGATGGCCGCCGCCGGAGCCGACCAGTACTTCGACTGCACCGGCATCCACTATAACGAGGGCATCCTGCCGCCCACCGCCAGCACCGGCGATCCGCGCGGCAACAGCAACCATTACACGCGCTACTATCCGACGATGGTGAACACCTATGTCAGCGTCTTCCCCGATAAGCCGCTGTGCTTTACCGAACTGGGCTACCTCTCGCCGGAAGGGTTGCCGCCCTTGCCGCCCGGCTTCGAGTGGGCCAGCGGCACGTCGGTGCAGGAACAGGCGGAATGGCTGGCTCAGGCCGCGCAGCTTTCCCGCGACAACCGCACCGTGCGCCTGATGATCGTCTGGAACATGGACGCGACGATCTACGGCTCGGACCCGATGGCGGGCTGGGCGATTATCCGCAACAACACCTGTCTGGCCTGCGTCACGCTGAGCGTCGTCATGGGACAAGGTTAGTCATAGGCGCTTTCCATGTCCCGCCCGTCACGTGGACTGTCAGGGGCGTTAGCAAACTCCATGAGTAATTGCTAACGGTTTGTAAAATTCCCCTGACAGCTTCATTCAGCGCGTTATAATGCCTTCGACTTCGCGCCGGTTCTCACCGGCGCATCGATTGTCATGCCCTGCGGCCCGGGTTTCGCCCACGGGACCGGAAGGATAGTGCCAATGATTGACGTACAAAATCTCACAAAACGCTACGGTGAGGTCACTGCCGTTCGCGGCATTTCGTTTACTGCTTCGCCGGGTCAGGTAACGGGCTTTCTGGGGCCAAACGGCGCCGGAAAGACCACGACCATGCGCATCCTGACCGGGTTTACGCCGCCCACTTCGGGCACGGCGAAGGTCGCCGGCTATGATGTGTTCGACCAGAGCATGGAAGTGCGCAAGCGCGTCGGCTATCTGCCGGAAAACGTGCCGCTTTATCGCGACATGACCGCCCGCGGCTACCTGATGTACCTCGGTGAGATTCGCGGCGTCCGCAATCTGCGCCGGAAAGCCGACGAAGTGCTGGAGCGCGTTGGTCTGGCTAACCGGGCGGAAAGCCGTATCCGCACGCTGTCAAAAGGTATGCGCCAGCGCGTCGGTCTGGCACAGGCGCTGCTGCACGATCCTGAAGTGCTCATCCTCGACGAGCCGACCATCGGCCTCGACCCGTATCAGGTGCTGGAGCTGCGCGCGCTGGTGCGCGAGCTTGGGCGCGACCACACCTTGCTATTCAGCACGCACATCCTCTCGGAAGCCGAGCAGGTGTGCGACCGCGTGGTCATCATCAATCAGGGGCAGATCGTGGCGCAGGGTTCGCCCGCCGAATTGCGGCAGGAACTGGAACGCGGCGGGCGCGTGCTCGTGCGCGTGGACGCGCCGCCAGCCTCGGTCGTGCCGGTGCTGCAGGGCCTTCCGGGAGCCGGCAGCGTCGACGTCCAGTTTGACAACGTCGTCGTGACGCCCTCCAGCCCGGACATCGACCCGCGCCCGGAGATCGCCCGCGCCATTGTGCAGCAGGGCTGGAACCTGATCGAGCTTCGCCCCGTGGCCGTCAACCTCGAAGAAATCTTCCTCGAACTGACGCGGCAGGAAGCCGCGCAAACGGATGACGCGCAGGCCTACGCAACGGAAACGGAGACGGCAGCATCATGAGAGCGATCTTTGCTGTTTTCAAGCGTGAGGTCGGCCTCTATTTCCGGTCGCCCATCGCCTATGCCATTGCCTTCGCGCTGCTTTTGTTTCTGGGCGTGCTGTTTAACGGCTACGTAGTGCAGGCCAACAGCCGTTTCCCCGCCGACCCGACGTTCGCGCCCAGCCTGCTGACGTTTCTGACCTTCCTCATCGCGCCGCTGCTGACGATGCGGCTGCTGGCGGAAGAATCGCGCGAAGGCACGCTCGAAGTTCTGATGACCCTGCCGATGAACGAAAGCGCCTTCATCATCGGCAAGTTTCTGGCGGCGTGGTTCTATTACACCATGCTGCTGCTCGTGAGCGCCATTTACTACCTGATCCTCACGCAAATTGGCGTGCCGGATCAGGGCGCGGCGTTCGGCGCGTATTTCGGCGCGTGGCTTTATGGCGGCGCGGTGCTCGCCGTCTCGATGATCTGGTCGGCCATTACCGAAGATCAGGTGGTGGCGGCGTTCCTCGGCGCGGCCACGATCCTCGTGCTCTATCTGGCAGACGTGGCGGCCATCTGGATCGCCGGGCAGGGTACTACGTCGTCGGCCACCGCCGACTTCGTGCGCGAGCTTGGCCTGCCGGCGCATTACGACGCTACGCTGGCGCGCGGCATCGTGCGGGCCGAGGACATTCTCTATTTCGTCTTCATGATGATCGGCGCGTTGTTCATCACCACGCGCATTGTCGAAACCCGACGCTGGAGAGCGTGAGCCATGACCGATCATACGCCTGAAACGACACCCGAACAGCAGGAACCGTTCATCCCGCCGCAATACCTGCTGATCATCGCCGGCGTTGCTTTCCTCGGCGCGGCGGTGGTCGCCTTTACCCAGCCGGAGTTTGGCGTCGTCGGCTTCGGCGCGATTGCGCTGGGTGTGCTGGCGCTGCTGGCATGGGCGTTCATGTCTCCACAGGAAGCCCGCGCCGCCCTGACCGGGCGCACGGCCCGCTTTGGCGGCCTCAGCTTTCTGGTCACGACCGTCTTCATCATCGCGATGATGTTCGTCTACATCTTCGTGCGGAACCAGAACATCCGCTACGACCTGACTCAACGCGATGACTTTTCGCTGTCGACCGCCTCGGAGGAAGCCATCGCGACGCTCGGCAGCGACCCAACCGTGCCGGAAATCCGCCTGCTGGCATTCTACGGCGCGCAGATGTCGGCCCGGCGCGATCAGGACGCCGTCCTGTTTGACGACTACGTCCAGACCAGCAACGGCAAGATCAGCTACGAGTTTGTCGATCCCGACCGCAACCCGGCCATGGCCGAGCAATATGGCGTCACCATGAATGGCCAGATTGCCGTCGTCGCGGTGCGTGAGGACGGCACGCTCGACACCCAGAACGCCGAACTGGTCAACTTCTTCTCGCAGGACGAACTCACCAACGCCATCCTCAAGGTATCGGCAGAGGGCGACTTTCGCGCCTACATCGTCGCCGTGGAAGACGGCGTGAGCCTGACGCCGAGCAACGCCGGGCGCATGAGCGTGCTCGCGTCCACGCTGACTGACCAGCTTGACTGGACGGTGGACGAAGTGACCTTCCTCGAACTCAGCCGGCAGGGCGGCGAAGTGACGCTGAATGACCCGAACGTCGACGGCGAAGTGCTGGTGATCGTCGGCGGCTCGAAACCGCTGGCCGAACAGGAACTTCAGGTGCTGACGAACTATCTGGATAACGGCGGGCAGGTGGTCCTGTTCGCGGGCAACAGCCTCAACGCCGATCAGACGTCGCTGGCGACCGGCGAAGCGCTGTCCGACTATCTGTTCGAGAACTTCGGCCTGCGCTTCCGCAACGACATCGTCATCGACCAGCAACAGTTCATCCAGAACCCGCTGATCACCTTCACCGGCGATCTGGATCGGGGCAACTTCATCACCTCGAACGGGCTACCGTCCCAGTCGGCGGTGGTGTTTGAGCTGGCGCACAGCATCGAGGTCGCGGAAACGCCGCCAGAAAACGTGCTCGTCACGCCGATCATCCGGTCGAGCGCAACCGCCTATGCCAAGAGCGATCTCGACGCCGTGATGAACCAGAACATCGAGCAAACCGAAGATGACCTGACCGGCCCGCTGGTGCTGGCAGCGACTGCCGAGAACATGCAGACAGGCGCGCGTATCGCGCTGTTCGGCAGCACCTCGCTGGTTCAGGACGACTACGCGCTGCTGCAACAGGGCTCGGTGAGCAATCTGTCGGTCGCGTTCAACGCCTTTGTGTGGGCCACCAATTTCAACGACTTCTTCCAGCGAACGACCATCGTCAGCGATATACGCCCGCAGGATACGCCGATCTTCGCCGACGCGCAGACGTTGCGCCTGATCAACTTTGTCACCATCGTCCTGCTGCCGTTTGGCGTTCTCGCTGCCGGAGCGTTCGTCTGGTGGAACGGTCGCGAACGCCAGCGGGCTGCTTAACCAAGGAGTAGTGACACCATGCGTATGAACCGCGGAACAGTCCTGTTGCTCGCCATCAGCCTGGTTGTCATCGTAGCCGTGCTGGCGCTCACGTTCAGCCAGGCGACCGCACCCGGCAATCAGGGAGGAACGGCTACCGATGTGACCGAAGCCGCGCCGGTCCGGGTTTTCAGCGGCGTCGACGCAGCAACCGCGCAGCGCGTCGAAGTGCGGGATAACCGGTCGGGAGAACGCACCGTGCTCACGCGCTTCAATGAGGAAGAATGGGAAGTCGCCAACCCGCGCCCGCCGGAACGCGAGCAGACGCTGACCGACGATGACGCGCAGGCGACAGACGAACCGGCTGCAGCGGAACCAACCACGCAACTGGAAGTCGACCAGACGCGCGTCAACAACGTGATATCGACGCTGCTCAACCTGCAGGCCGAAGACGCCTTCGAAGCCGATGATCTGGCGCAATACGGTCTGGAGACGCCGTCATACGTCACCTTTGTCGTCGGCGAAAACAACGCCGTTCACGTCATGTATATCGGCAACGAAAACCCAAGCGGCACGCGCTATTACGCGGTGGTCGAGCAAATTGGCGATGCCAGCACGCGCCCAGACCTCGATCTGATGCAGCCGGATCTGGAACGGCTCGATGTGGACACCAGCCTGACCACGGCTGATCTGCCCGATTCGGAAGGCATCCCGCAGAACCCGACACTTCAGGCGCTGGCCACGGCCATGCGTGAGGAAGAAGACGAGGACGAACGCCAGACACTGGCGGCAACCTACGAGGCCATCATTCAGGCGACCAATGTCGCCGCCGCGACCGAGGCCGCTGAAGCGACAGCCGAGGAAACCGAAGCAGCGACCGATCAGGCAGCCAGCGGCGAAGCAACAGCCGAAGCGACGTCGGTGGCGCAGGACGTGGAACGCCCCGAAGTGGAAACAAGCGTCGAAACGCTGGAGGCCACGGTTGAAGTCGAGCCGGAACCGACCGCGCCGGCCACCGCCGAGGCTGAGGCAACGCCGGAACCGGCGGTGAGTTCCATCACCCTCGAAGGGCCACGGACGGTCTATCTGGTGAATGCATCGGCCATTCGTACGATCATCAATATCATCGAAAACCAGCCTCTGATCGAGGTTGAAACGACCGAAGCTCCAGAAATCCAGCCCGAAATCGGCACGGAAGAACCGTCCGACTTCGATAGCATTCCGACTGCCGAGGCGACAGCCGAAGCAACGGCGGAAGGCTGAACCTCACCCCTTTCCCCTCTCCAAATCTCGCAGCGGATTTGGAGAGGGGAACCCGACTCTCATTGCACAGGCCAAGCCAATTTTCGGTCCCGCCATGTGATACTGCCGGCCCAGCACGCTTTTGCCCGTCGAGGCTTTCTGTTATAGTAAAACGCATCCAGGTTCTGGCCCCTCACACAGGTATTTGTACATGGCGCGCCTGATCATGCGTCGCGGCCCCAACGCAGGTATCGTTTACCCGCTCAATAACGACATCGTCACCATCGGCAGGGGCAGCAAGAACGACATCATCATTCAGGACAACGAAGTTAGCCGCCAGCATTGCCGGATCACATGGGGCGACGGTCGTTACCAGATCCTCGATCTGCATTCCAGCAATGGGACCTATGTCAATGGCATACCGGCCACGCAGGCGCTGACGCTGTTGCCCGGCGCGCTCATCGAGCTGGGCGATTCGGTCACGCTGGAATTCGATGGCGACCAGCCTCCGGCGACGACGTTCGCAATGCCGAACGCCACGCAGGAACGAACGATCGCTGCCACCCCACCCGCGCACTATTCGCTGATGGTTCTGGACGGCCCCGAAGTAGGGCGCGTCTACGAACTCTCCGGCGCGACGATCACCATCGGACGCGATCTCTCCAACGACATCATCATTCAGACTCCGGCGGTCAGCCGGTTTCACGCGCGTCTGCGCCGCGAGGGGGCTTCCTTTGTCATCGAGGATCTTGGTTCCACCAACGGGACCTGTCTGGATGACGCCGAAATTAAAGCCGGCGCGCCTGCAACGCTGGTAGACGGGGCCATCATCAGCCTTGGGTCGAACGTGCGATTACAGGTCGTCACCGGCACGGAAGCGGCAGTCGCGCGAAAGACCAGCAGCGCGCTTCCGGCAGCGTCCCGATCGCTGACCACGTTTTTTGAAGACACAGCCAGCGACCTGCTGCCCGGCACTTTACAGGCAGCCGAAAAGGCGGGCGAGAGCGAACCGGACGCTGCCCCGCTGGATGACCATATCCTGATCGTCTACGCGCGTGACGACTGGAACCGTTTTGTTTCCGCGCTAGTCCAGCATCTACGCGCGGCCGGTTTTAAGGTCTGGGTCGACCAGCACCTCATTTATGGCACTCCGGCGTGGCGCGCGGCGATGGAAAAGGCGCTGCGCGAATGCTGGCTGATGGTCGTCGTGCTGTCGCCACACTCGCTGCCGTTGAACTACATCCGGTTGTCTTACCGGACGTTTCTCAATCTCAAAAAGCCCGTGATGCCGCTGGTTTATGAGCCGACGGTGACGCTGCCGCTGGAACTGGCCAAGCGCCGCCTGATCATCCATGACCGCAAGCATCCGCACCGCAGTATGCAAGCGCTGATCCTTGAGATTCAGGAACTCCGCAGGTTGAACCGCTCATGACCGCGCTACCGCTCGACCAAATCCTTGAGGGCGACTGCGTGGAGGTAATGAACACGCTGCCCGAAAAGTCGGTTGACGTCATCTTTGCCGACCCACCGTACAACCTCCAGCTTCAGGGCGAGCTTTACCGGCCAAACATGAGCAAGGTCAACGCCGTCAACGATGCCTGGGACCGGTTCGAAAGCCTGGAAGTTTATGACGCCTTCACGCGCGACTGGCTGACGGCGTGCCGCCGCGTGCTGAAAGACACCGGAACGCTGTGGGTCATCGGCAGCTATCACAACATCTACCGCGTCGGCACGATCCTGATGGATCTGGACTTCTGGCTGTTGAACGACATCGTCTGGGAAAAATCGAACCCGATGCCGAATATGCGCGGCACGCGCTTTACCAACGCGCATGAAACGCTGCTGTGGGCGCAGAAATGCCGGGGCGCGCGCTATACCTTCAACTACCATGCGCTGAAAACCGGCAACGAGGACAAGCAGATGCGCAGCGTCTGGTGGCTGCCGATCTGTTCCGGCTCGGAACGGCTGACGGTCAACGGCGACAAGATTCACGCCACGCAAAAGCCCGAAGCGCTGTTGTGGCGCGTCATCACGGCGAGTACCCGTCCGGGCGATGTTATCCTCGACCCGTTCTTCGGCACCGGCACGACCGGCGCGGTCGCCAAAAAGCTGGGCCGACACTGGATTGGCATCGAGCGAGACGCGCGTTACATCGCCGTCGCGCAAGAGCGCCTCGACCGAATCGAACCGCCGCCGCCCGGCCACGCAGCCTACCAGCCAAGCAACAAGCCACGACCGGCGCGCATTCCGTTCGCGCGCCTGCTGGAAAGCGGGCTGCTGCAACCCGGACAGCGGCTGCGCTTCCGCCAGACCGAGCATATGGCGATGGTCACAGCCGATGGCGCGCTACTCTTTGATGGGCAGCGCGGCTCCATCCATCAGGTTGGCTCGCGCATTCAGGGCGCGCCCTGCAACGGCTGGGAACACTGGTACTTTTTTGACGAAGCGACGCAGGCGTGGCAGGCCATCGACGTGTTGCGTCGCCAGCTTGCCGCCCGCGACGAACAGCCCGTCGAAGCCGATACGCCTTCCTAAATTGACCGGGAATACCCGGTTATCCCTCTGAATTTTCCCTGAGCGCCAGCATCACGACCCACTCGCCGGACTGGACAGTCTTGCCTTCCTGATTGATGATTTTGACATCGAGCGTGACCCAGCCGCCGCCCATGCGTCGCGCTTCCTTCTTTTCGCGCACCACCAGCTCTACGTGCAGCGTGTCGCCAATGAAAACGGGCGCGCTGAACTTCATTTCCAGACTGCGAAAGGCGATAATCGTGCGTTCCATGAAGCCAAGCTGGTAGGCCTGGCCAACGGCGTAGCTGAGCGTCAGCATGCCGTGCGCGATGCGTTGCCCGAAGGGCGAGTGTTTCATGTATTCGGCATCAGTATGCATCGGGTTGAAGTCGCCGGTCAGCGCGGCAAAATTGACCAGATCGGCTTCCGTAATTGTGCGTCCACGCGTGACCATCTTCCGGCCAACTTCAATGTCTTCGAAGTAGATGCCCTTCGGGGCATCGGGCAAATACGTCATGGCGTTCGTCTCCGTGAAGTTCGAGATAACTGCGGGGATTTTACCTGCCGCCTGCCTTCAGGGCGATGCAGGCTGTTCCCAGTGCCGCCGGATCCAGGCGCGCACCTCTTCAAACTCGACCCGCTTCAGCTTGTGACCAGCTTCGTGAATCTTCACGGTCACATCCGCGCCACACTCGCGCAGCAATTTCGCCAGCGCCTCGCCCCGTTCGGGCGGCGTCACGGTGTCTTCGCTGCCGATTGCGATGTAGGCCAGCACGCCTTTCAGGTCTGGCAGCGTATCGGGAACGAGCGGAACCAGCGGGCGCAACAGCACTGCGCCCGCCAGCAGGTGCGGCTTCAGCAGCAGCAAACTGGCGGCGATATTCGCGCCATTAGAGTAACCGACCGCAAGCACGCGGCCCGGATCAAAGCCGTAAACACCGGCTGCACGCACGACAAATTCGGCCAGTTCGTGGGTGCGAAAGACCAGATCGTCGAGGTCGAAAACGCCTTCGGCCAGCCGCCGGAAGAAGCGCGTCTGCGTCCCTTCAAGCACCTTGCCACGCGGGCTGAGCAGATGTGCGCCCGGCGCGAGGTTGCGACCGATGGAAACCATCGAATGCTCGTCGCCGCCGGTTCCGTGCAGCAGGAGCAGGGTCAGCGGGCCAGTGCCGGCCTCATAATGATGATGGATGTCGTTGAGCGCATCTTCAGCCATAGGCTATTCGGGAATGATGACTGGCGGCAGACGCGACGCCACATCTTCTCGCCGCGCTTCCAGCCAGGGAGGCAACCTGAGTTCCCGGCCCAGCAACGCCTCGTTTTCGTCGATCAGGAAACCGGGACCGTCGGTCGCGAATTCAAACAGCACGCCCCCCGGCTCGCGAAAATAGATTGAACGAAAGTAGTTGCGATCCTGAACCGGCGTCACGTTATAGCCCAGCGCCGCCAGACGCTCGCGCCAGCGTCCCTGCGCGGTGTCGTTGGGTAGGCGAAAAGCGACGTGATGCACGCTGCCGGCGGCCACACGCCCGCGCGCTTCCGGCGCGGTTTCGATATCGACCGTCGCTCCGGGGCCGCCAGCTCCAATGACATAGCGCGAAAGGTTGTTTTCAGTCGCCAGCAGGCGGAAGCCCATCAGATCGCCTAGCAGCGGCAGCGTCGGCTCGATGGCGGCTTCGCGCAGGCGTACATGATGGACGCCGTGAATGGCAAATTCAGGCGGCACAGGGCCGCCGGGCCATGGCTGGCCGGGGCCGGGCTGCTGCGTCGCCACCAGTTCGAGCTGCAAGCCATCGGGGTCGAAAAAGGTCAGCACCTGCTCGTCAAACCGCCTGACCGGGTCGTCTACGTGCACGCCATGGCTTTGCAACCGTTCGCGCCAGAACGTCAGCGATATTTCGGATACCGACAGGCCCGTAACCGTCACCTGCCCTGTTCCCGGCTCTCCCTGATACGGGCCTCTAAAAAAACTCCCCGACCC
>QGUR01000385.1 GCA_003242205.1 Chloroflexota bacterium
AACGACGTGCGAACGCGGGCACTGGTGAGCGGGGCGGTGGTATTGCGCGGGCAGGCAATTGGCGACGGCAGCGCGCCTTACGCCCCCTGGCGACATGCCATTCACTGGCTGGCTTTGCTGTCAAACGTCACGCCGCGCATGGCCGCCGTTCTCAAGCCGATTGTGCCAGACATCGACGCGCTGGTAGGCGAGCCGGTCGGCCTTGCGCCGGAGATTGACCCGCGCGGCGCGCAGATACGTCTTTTCTCAGCCGTATCGGATCTGCTGAAGCAGCGTTCATCTCCGGTGGTCATGATTCTTGAGGACCTGCACTGGGCTGACGATGAAAGTCTTGCGCTGCTGTCATGGCTAAGCCGTCTGGTCCCCGACCTGCCGGTGCTGCTCGTGGGCAGCTTCCGCGACGATGAAGCGCCGGACCTGCCCTCGCATCTGCCCGAAATGAGCGTGCTCTCGCTATCCCGCCTGTCATACGACGCGATTGTCCGGCTGAGCGCACAGATGTTGGGGCCTGCCGGCAGCAAGCCGGAAGTGACACGCTATCTGGCCCGCGAGACGGAAGGCAACGTCTTCTTTCTGGTCGAGCTGGTGCGCTCGCTGGCGGAAGAAGCCGGTCAGCTTGACCGGATCACCAGCATGGCGCTACCGGCGCATCATATCGCGGGCGGCGTGCGTCGCGTTGTGGCGCGGCGTATCGCGCGCGTGCCGGGCCGGTATCAGCCGCTGCTCAAGCTGGCGGCGATCTTTGGACGCACGCTCGATCTGGCGCTGCTGCAACAGGCAGAACCACAGGCCGATCTGGAAGCCTGGCTTGCAGCCGCTGAGTATGCCGCTGTGCTCGATGTCGATGATGGGCAGTGGCGTTTTTCGCACGACAAACTACGCGACTATTTGCTCCAGTCGCTTACAGAGGCCGAGCGGCGCGATCTTCACCGGCGGGCAGCGCTGGCGATCGAGCAGGTATATCCCGATTCGCCGGAACACATCGCGGCGCTGGCCCATCACTGGAAGCAGGCCGGCGACCGGGCACAGGAAGCGCGTTATGTCGCTCAGGCGGGGCAGCAGGCGCTGGCAAGCGGCGCGTATCAGAAAGCGCTCGCGCTGCTGGAACGGGCGCTGGCTTTGGAAACCCTGCTCGATGGCGTGACGGCAGCGCGCCTGCGACTGGCGTTAGGTGAAACGTGTTACGGCCTCGGCGAATATGACCGGGCGCAGCGTCTGCTGATGGAAGCCACTGACCGCTTTGAAGCCCAGCGGGACGCGAAGGGCATCGCGCATTCCCTGCGGCTGCTCGGCAATATCGCGCTGGCGCTGGGCAGTTATGACGACGCGAGAGACTGGCTCCGGCGCGGGCTGGCGATTGCACGCGAGGCGGAGGATCAACTGGAAGCAGGCCGGTTGCTGCGGGCGCTGGGACTCGTCGCCCAGACAGTCGGGGATTATGCCGAAGCACGACGATGTTTCGAGGAAAGCCTGAGCATCCTGACTGACACAGGCGACCAGACCGGAATGGCCGGCGCGCTATCCAATCTCGCCAGCATCGCCCATGTCGACGGTCAGTTTGAGGAAGCGCGAAGATTATACGAGCAGGCGTTGTCACACTTCGAGGCGGTTGGTTTCACGTGGGGCGTCGCCTACACACTCACCAGCCTTGGGGAAACGGAAGAAGCGCTTGGCAACCTGACGCGAGCGCGGGAGCTGCACCAGCAAGCATTGACCCTGTGCCGTGAGATCGGTCATCGTTGGGGAGCGGCCCTCGCGCTGCACAATCTGGGCCGTGCCTGTCTCGCGCTGGAAATCTATGGCGAGGCGCATCAGGCTCTGGCAGAAGCGTTTGCCATCGCGCGGGAAATCCAGACAACGCCGCTGGCACTCGCCATCCTGACGACATATGCCAACCTGCTGGCGACCGCGGGCGCGGATGTTGAAGCCGGAGCGCTGCTGGTTTTCGTGATGCACCATCCTCAGGTCGAGCAAGACACGCTACAGACAGCGCGGAAGTTCGCCACAGCGCTGCAACAGCGTCTGTCGCCGCCAGCGTGGCAGGCGGCAACCGAACGCGGGAAATCACTCAGGCTGGAAACCGTGGAAGCTTTGCTATTCGTGGATCAGGCAGCGGACGCCCCGCCGAATTAACAGCGGCTAAACGAGGCTATCCCATAGCGACTTACGAGCAGGACGCTGAGCCGGTGGATCACTGCTTTCGCGGGCGCTGTCGCTGGCGGTATCTTCCAGCGCGCACCATAGTTTTTCGCTCATTTTGCGGCCAGACCGGCGCGTGACGCGCGGGCGGTAGACTCTGCCGTTGGCTGCCGTATCCTCGACAAGATAACCACGAGCTGACAGCGCTTCGACAATTTGGCGCAGTTCGCCCTCGTTGATTTGCTGCGACGCCGGCAACGTGCCGACCGCCTGAACGAGGTCGTCAAACGAAATGCAAGTCTCACGCAGGGCTACCGTCATGACGGTACGCCAGGGTGCCGGCAATTCGGTAAGATCGAGAAGGCTTAGCCCGTTCGTCATTGTCAGCAGCCCTTTCAACTGCGAACGATGATACAGTCAATATATGCCAACTTAATCGCCTTGACAAGCGCTTTTCTTCATCTTCATTGTAATGAAACACTTACTGTCGCTCAAATTAGGACGAAAGTATTTTACACAACGACATTTGTAACACCGCGCATAGTGCCGGTCGTCAGGCCCTGCCGCGCGCCAGCGCAAAAGGAGCATGAGGACATTAGAACCGCTTTCCGGCTTGCTATAATGAAACGAGACTTGTCATTGGAAAAAAACGCCGAACTCCCCGCAGCATGGAGCGAGGCAGAAGAATGGGCAGCCTCTGGCAATGGCATTCGATTTCGTCTGGGATGATGAGGCCCGGCGCGTGATCCGGTATCGCGCCATGGGGCAATGGAACTGGAACGATTTTCACCGGACGGTTCGGGTATCGACGTTTCATCTGGATAACCTCGACCACCCGGTTGAAACCGTGCTCGATCTGCGGCAAAGCGCCCGAACGCCGGCAGGCGCTGTCGGGCATCTCCGTTCGCTCGGCAAAAAAGACCACGCCAACCGGCTGCCGCGCGCGATCGTGATCGGCCTCGACGCCGAGACTCAGCGCGCGCTTGGAGCGGTTGACGGCGTGTATCGCGCCAACGAGCAACTTATTCGCTTTGTTGATTCCGAGGAGGAAGCGCAGGCTATTCTCGCCGAGTGGATGGGCGAGAAAGATTAGCTGCGTTTTGGCGTCGGGCCGGAGCGGACAGGAATGGACGCTCCGGCCTCTGTTTCTATCGCTGGGATACGACCGAGTATGTTCCGAAAAGTGTCGCCGGCTTGGTTTGCCCTGCCCCGACTTTTCATCGCCTCCCCGGTTAGGTACTAAACGCGCTCGGGGTTGCGCCAGTCGCGGCGGCGTTCGCGCTGCTGGCCCGGCCCCGTCGTGGCGGGAGTCAGCGTAACGCGGCGACCGCGCAGGAACGCCCGCCCCATCGACCGGGCGACGCGGCCAGCATGAGTTTCCTGCACATCGACATACGTCTGGCTGCGCTGGATGTTGATCGCACCAATCGACTTGCCCGGAATACCGGCTTCGCTGGCAATCGCGCCGACGATGTCCGCCGGGCGAATGCCGTGTTCGTGACCGGCATCGAGCACAAAGCGCACCATCCCCGCTTCGACTTCGCCACGCCGTCCCCGACCAGCGAAACGCCCCGCCCCCTGTTGAGGACGATCCTGACGCCACCGAACTTCGCGCACGTCTTCAATCGGGCGCGG
>QGUR01000386.1 GCA_003242205.1 Chloroflexota bacterium
GGTATGGAGCGCGCCCGCGCCCAGAGCCTGAGCACGCAGCCACCACAGGCCAGCAGACTGGGCATCACGTTCATTTCATCAGCCGACCACCCCGCCAGCGACCAGCGTTACCGGCAGGCATTGCTGCTGGGCGCTGGCTGGAACCGCTGGCCGATGTACTGGCAGTGGATCGAAACCGGCCCCGGTCATTTCGACTGGAGCGCTTACGACCGGCTGGTCAGCAACGACCGGGCGTACAACCTGCGGATCAACGCGATCCTGCTCGGCATCCCCGATTTCTACCGCGATAGCGCGATCATGCGCGGCCTGTACGCGCCGGTCTTCAGCGATGGCAGCGACACGCCGGGCGCGGGCAAGCGCATCAACGACGACAACCCGTGGGCGAGGTTTGTTTTTCAGGCCGTGGCGCGTTATGGCCCGGCTATTGACGTGTGGGAAGTCTGGAACGAGCCGGACCTGACGCAGTTCTGGACGGGCACGCCCGCCGATTACGCGCGGCTGCTCAAGGTCGCCTACCTGGCGGCGCATCAGGCGAACCCGAATGCCGAGATCATGTTCGGCGGGCTGGCCTATCTCAATCCCGAAACGAATGACTGGCTGGCGGACACGCTGGCGATCATCGCCCGCGACCCGCAACGCGCCGCCTACAACTGGTATCTGGACAAGGTGGCCGTCCACAATTACAGCAATTCATGGCGCAGCGGCTGGGTGGTGCAGCGCGTGAAGCGCACGCTGGCCACATACGGGCTGGAGCGCCCGGTCTGGCTGAATGAGAGCGGCCTGCCGGTGTGGGACGATTACCCCGGCCCGACATGGGCGGCGAACGCGCCCGACCAGCGGCGCTGGCGCGGCACGATCGACCAGCAGGCGGCGTTTGTCATCCAGAGCACGGCCTACGCCTGGGCTTCAGGCGCGGAAGTGGTTTTTTACCACCAGCTTTACGACGACTGCGGCAATCAGGCGGCGGGCACGGATTTCTCGCCGGATACAAGCGAACTGGCAGGCGACGCGCACGGCCTGTATCGCAACGAGCGCAACGCCGTTTGCTTCAGCCAGAGTCCCATGCCCGGCACGCCGCGCCCGGCGGCGACCGCGTTTCACGTGCTGGCGCGCGTGTTCGGGCGCGCGCCCTTCCAGAATGGGGCCGTACTCGATCTGGACGAGCGAGGCGTGGTCATCGCCTTTGATCGCCCGTCGACGGCTGAGCGAATTTACGTCCTGTGGAACAACAGCGCCGAACGAATTACGCTCGAACTGCCCGCCAGCGGCCCACAGGCTGAGCTATTTTCCATCGCCAATCAGGATTATCTGGTCGAGCCGCGCGATAATGTGTACCGGATCGCATTGCCGCCGGCCAGCGTCGAGCCGGGCGGGCTGGCCGTGGGCGGCGCGCCGTATATCCTCGTCGAACGCCTGCCCGACGGCCTGACGCCGATCAACCCGGCGCTGGTGCAACTGGAACCCTTCGATCCCGATTACGGGCCCTGGGCCAGCAGCCGCGGCGTGGATGCCGGCGGATTGCCGCCGAGCGAGCGATTGTTCCCGACGCCAGGACCGTTGATCGGCGGCCAGCCCGAACCAGTGGCGACCGCACAGCCGCCAACTGCGCCCGCGCTCCGCCCGACGACCGACCCGGAGAACGACGTGACTGCGCCGACGCCGTTTATGAATCCACTGCCGGTCATCAGCCCGCCGACCTTCCGGGTATCGTGGGGAGCGCGGGATGACAGCGGCATCGCGGCGTATGTCGTCTGGGTGCGCCCGCGCGGCGGCGACTGGTTGCCATGGCTGACCGAAACCACCGACACCAGCGCCGATTTCACCGGCGAGGCGGGCACCACCTATGAATTCGCGGTGTGGGCGCGCGACCTCGCCGGTAACTGGTCACTCAATACAGACCTGACGCCGATGGCAACGACCGCCGTACAGCCGGCGCAGTAGCAGGATGGGGAAAGCAGCGTGGGCCTGACTATTATCATCGTCGCCCTTCTGGGGCTTCTCGCGCTCGCGATCGTGGGAGCTGCCGCGTTCGTCGAGGTTCGCCCGGTCGTTCAGGCGTACCGGCGGCGGCGCAGGTTGCGCCCGCCCGTACCGGAGGACACGTTGCAAATCCCCGTGCCACGGCGGGCCAGACACGCGCACGACACGGGCGCAAGCGGCGCGGTGGTGTCGGCCCTGCTCGGTCTGGGGCTGTTCGCGTTCGGCGTGTGGGAATGGAGCCGCTTCGGTTTCGGCGGCGAGTGGCTGACGACCGAGGGAACGGCGCTCGATGCCCGGCTGGAAGCCACCGGGCCGGATAGCGCCAGCCTGCGCGCGGTGCTGGAATACCGCTACGTCGTGGGCGGGCAGGCCTTTGTCGCCCGCTGGGCCGACGCCGAGCAAACCCTGCTGACCGGATTTGTGCAGCCCGACGAACTCATGGCGCTGTACCGGCGAGGTGATCCAATTACCGTGTGGTATCACCCGCTGCTGCCGAATTTCCCTTCGCTTAGCCGGGTGAGCCTGTGGTATGTCGCGCTGTTTTTCGCTCTGGGCGCATTCCTGATCGTGCGCGCGCTGGCGGCGCTGCTGGCCCGCGCAGGGGCGTCTCGCAGGCGCGATTCGTTCCCGAACCGGCCCGGCCTGCGCCGGGACAACCCGTCCCTGCCAATCCGCAGCCGGGGCTAGCTCTGGCCTCACCGTCGTAGCAGGCTGAAGGCGATCTGACGCCCGTAGTTGCGCGCCAGCACCATATACAGCCGGGTGAGCGATTCGACCAGCGGCGCGTTGGCCAGCGTACCGGCGTCGACCGCATCCAGCCCCACGTCGTTCGCCAGCGCGATCACGGTTGTGCGCGCCTCGGCGCTGTCGCCGCAGATAAACGTCGTCACCTTGCCTGTGTCAAAGTGTGGCTGCGCCAGCACTTCAGCCGCGATGGTATTGAAAGCTTTGACTACATGCGCGCCGGGGACCAACCGCTGAATGTCTTCGGCTGCCGAAGGCGCATCACCCGGCCCCGACGCCATGCGGTTGGTCGGGTCGATGATGATCTTGCCGTTCAGGTTACCCAGTGCGGGCAGCGTATCCCGCACCGCGGTCCACGGGATCGCCAGCACCACGACTTCGCCAAACGCAGCCGCCTCGTCCGGCGAGGCGACGCGCGCGCCGCTGGCCTCTGCAAGCGCCGCCCGGACTTTGGGGCTGTTCGGGTCGCGCGCGCCGAACACAACGTCGTGGCCTTTGGCGGTCCAGTGTCGTCCCAACGCACCGCCGATGTTGCCGGAGCCAATGATGCCGATCTTCATCGCTTTGTCCTTTGTCGCATCCCGTTCGCCTGAATCAGTGTAGCCGAAATTTGCCAAGAGCGTCACGCTCATGGTAAGGGCTGGCAGGGCGCGAAAGGTCCCCGCCTGTGTCTGGATTGCTGTGAGGCGAATGGCTGAAGGATCAGTGACACTCCCCACGCCTAAAGGCGGGGGCCTCTGACGGACGCTTGCCCTTGCTGGCCGCGCGAGGCGGCCAGCAGCGGGGCTACGTTATCCGGCACGGGTGTGTCCCACCCGGCTCGACGCAAAATGTTACGCGCCGCGTTGTGGTCCCGGTCGAGCGACAGGCCACAGGCGCATATGACCCAACGGGTCGAAAGGTCGAAGTCTTGGAACACCGTACCACACTCCGAGCAACAACGCGACGTGTAGGCCGGGGCTACGAAGGCCACCTCACGACCAGCGCTTTCAGCCTTGTACGTGAGGTATTGCCGGAATGTAGCCCAGCCGCTGTCGAGGATGCTCTTGC
>QGUR01000387.1 GCA_003242205.1 Chloroflexota bacterium
CGCCGCGATGCCCTACTCCGGCGTTCGCCACCAGAATATCGAGCCTGCCAAACCGGGCCAGCGCCTCATCGACAGCCCGGCGCATGACACCGGCTTCGCGTACATCGCCGGTGATCGCCACAGCCGCGCCATGATGGCCGGGCAACGCGTCGATCTCCCGCTGCAATGCTTCCAACCGCTCGGCGCGGCGGGCGACCAGCACCACGGCGGTTCCTTCGCGCGCGAACGCCAGCGCCGCCGCCCGGCCAATCCCGCTCGACGCGCCCGTAATCAACGCGACACGTTGTGAATCCTGCACGTCGGCCCTCTTGCAACATCGTTTCCTGTCCGGCCCAACATATTAACATCTCCGGCGAGGGATTGTCGCGCTCGTGCAGCCGCCCGCTTTGCAATTCGCCGCCGAATGCTTACGATTAGTTGGACTGACGTAACAGGACCGGCTCTGCATGGCGGAACGCAGACGCATCACGCACCAGTTTCTTCAGGTCACCAGCGGCATGGACGCGCGTTTTGACCGCGTCTACGTGCCGGCGCTAATGATCGTTGGCATCGCCTATACGGGCTTGCAGGCCCTGCAGGGCGACTGGCTTGAACTGATCTTCTTCGGCGCGGGCGTGGCGCTTTTCATCGCGCTGGCGAGTAACCGGCGGATGCAGGCCTGGCTGCTGCGGCGGCGATTCAACCGCCATCACGCCACGCACCTCGCGCTTTACTGGCTTTCCAGCGCCATCTGGCTGCACCTGCTGCGGATGCTCGGACAGGCCGAACCTGCGGGCAAGGCAAGCGGAACCTTCTACGCGCTGCTGATGATGGTGATCGCGCTGGCGATCATCATGACGCGCTCGCTGTTGCTGCTGCTTCCGGCGGGGGCGCGCGTGTTTGCCAGCCGTATCCCGTTGTGGGAACAGGTGTTGCTCGCATGTAATGAGTTCATCGCGGCGGGTATGCTGTCCTCCTATCTCGGCGGCATCGTGCTTGTGCGCCTGCTCCAGCCAGAGGTATTCACCACGCGCATTGACCCGTGGTATACGGTGGGCGTGAGCGGCATGTTGATCCTGTTTTATCTGGGCATGCAGGTCATGTGGGTGCAGCGCTGGAACGACTGGCTGAGCCACACCCCCGTCTGGCTGCGGCTGGCGCGGTTCATCGCCCCTATCGCGCTGATCGTGGCATCGCTGGTGATCGTGCAGCGGTTCATCGCCCGTGCCGAGCCGCGCACCGCCGACCTGCTGGGCGATTCCGCCCCCGATCTGGCGGTGCTGTCGATTGGCGCGGTCGTCTGGCTGGTTCCGCTCATGATCGTGATTTTTGCATTTTCCCGTTTTCGCGGGCTGGCTGAGCCCTTCCCGCGCGAACGCGGTCCCCCCCCGCTGCCGGGGCGGGTTGCGGGTGTTCCCGGTTTGATTTCCGAATTTGACCAGCTGCTCATCATCAGCCTGTTTTCGACCAGCATCCCGGCCTACCTGTTCCTGCTGGGGGATACAGGCGGCGTCATCGGCGCGCTGAGCAGGCAAATTCTCCGGCGAGGCGCGGCGATCATCGAAACGACGCAGCAGGCGCAGGCGCTGCTGTTCGCGCTGCCGTTCTATGGCGTGGCGCTGGCGCTGCTGCTGCTTTACGCCTATGTCCTGAGCCAGCCCTCGGTTTCGGCGCAGGAACGCGACGAGTTAATCCGCCGCCTGCCGCTGGGCTTTCTGATCGTGCTGATCATCACGCTTTACCTGTTCGCCGTGCCGGTCGCGCAGGTGCTGACCGAAGGCCGGCTGCCACAACTGCCGCAGGATCTGGGGCGCATTCTGGCCTTCAACGTGCTCATTCCCCTCGCCCTGCTCTACCTGCACTACTTCCTGTTCGTGCGCTGGCCCTACGGGCGCGGCCAGAGCGCGTGGCGCGAGCGGGAAAGCGCGCGCCTGCTGCGAGAACAGGAAGAAACCGACCAGCGCATCGAGCATCTCAACCATGAGCTATCCCAACTCGACCGGACGTGGCACAACGAGCGCGAGGCCAGTGCATCGCCCGAAATCCGGTTCGAGACGTTGTTCCGCTACGTGCAGTTGAACAGCCTGCGCGACGACCTCAACATGCGCCGCCTGCAAATCGTGGCCGCGCGCCAGCAACTGGCCGAAGTGTCGGAAGCGCCGGTTTCAATCGCGGTCGCCCGGCTGCCGCTTCGCATTGTCAGTCTGGGCATTCCCCTGCTGATCGCCATCCAGCTTTACCAGTGGGCGATTGTCAACAACGGCCTGCGCGAGGTGGTGAACACGCCGAATATCACGGTGGATGAGTTTTTCCGTATCATTCTGGAACAGATCAATTTCTGACCGCGACTGCCGTCATGCGGCAGCCAGAGAGCCAGAGGCGGGGATATGCCGGGGAACATCGACACTCAGATTGCGGCGCTGCGGGCGCACGATACCAGCATCCGTCCCGGCGACCATATGGCGGAAGCCGCGCGCAAGGCGCTGGTGAAAGACCTGCTCCAACTGCGGGAACACGAGGCCGGCTTCAGGGCGGGAGGAAGCGCTGTCAACGTCCACAAGATGCGCGTCGCAACCCGGCGCATGCGCGCCACGTTCCTGCTCCTCGGCAAGTATTTCAAGCCGAAAGTCGTGACGCCATTCCAGCGCGATCTCCGCCGGCTGGGACGGGCGCTCGGCAGCGTGCGCGACCTCGACGTGATGATCGACCGCGTTGCCCGGTTCCAGACCACGCTGAACGAAAACGGGCAGGCCAGCCTGATCCCGGCGCTGGCCGTTCTGGACGAACAACGCGCCGCCGCAAGCCGGCAACTGGCGGAAACGCTCGACAAAAAAGCCTATGCCCGGTTCGTGCGCGATTTTGGCGAGTTTGTCACCACGCCGAACGCCAGAACGCGCACCACGTCTGACAAGCAGCCGTACCCGCCAGAGGCGCGCTACATGCTGCCCATCGAGGTTTACCGGCATGTGGCGACCATCCGGGCCTATGACCGCCTGATCGACACGGCAGACAACGACACGCTACACACCCTCCGCATCGAGTTCAAACGCCTGCGCTACCTGATCGCCATTTTCAGCGAGCTGCTGGGCAAGCGGGGCAAGGACGTAATCGAGGAACTGAAATCCATTCAGGATCACCTCGGCGCGCTGAACGACGCCGCCGTAACACGACAGCGGCTCCCCGATTTGCTGCCGGGCTTCGCGGACGGCGCTTCCGGCGTGCTGGAAAGCTATCTGGCCCGGCTTGAAGCCGAGGAAGCCGCGCTGCGCGATAGCTTCCCGGCGGTCTGGAAGCGCTTCAATTCCCCGGCGATGCAGCGGCGTTTGGCCGGCGCGGTGGCCGGGCTGTAATGCGCGCCTCGACCTGCCAGAGCTACTGAGGCGGTTCGGCCAGCACCTCAATCGGCTCTGACAGCGTATAGCCCTCGCCCGCCGGTTCCCCATCAATCGTGACCGGCACGCGCTCGCCCGTCAGAATGTCGTACATGCCGATCACTATCGAATAGCCATCTCCCGGCGGGGCCAGGCTGTCGTCCGGCAGCCGCAGCGTGCGCTCGTCGCTGATGAACTCGCCCGGCTCCCAGACCAGCGTGCTGTAATAAATCTGGCCGTCCGGCGAGCGAGCGACCGGCCCATCCCATGTCGCCTGCACGTTGCCGTCGCGGTCGCGTAGGTGAATGTAGATCATGTAGTCTTCGGGCACGGGGGCCAACACTTCCCAGTACAGGTGCATGATGAGCCTGCGACCGAGCCAGAATTCCCGCCCGCCGATATCGTGGCCGAGAAAGCGCGCGA
>QGUR01000075.1 GCA_003242205.1 Chloroflexota bacterium
TCGTTTTCGTGGGATGGAAGATGTGATAAGGGAGAAGGGCCAAGCAGCGCGATAAATTCGCCATCGTGAATATCCAGACTCACCTGGTCAACGGCGACCACAGAGCCAAAACGGCGGGTTACCTTGTCGAGAATGACTTTAGCCATGATGATTTTCCAGAAACGCCTAGCGCTTGATGCCGCCAAAGAAGCGAAAGCCAAAACGCCAGTTGATTAGCAAATACAGGAGCAGCACCGGAACGGTATACAGGAAGGCGTAGGCCGAAACCAGCGTCAGATTGGGCGTGCCTGCCTCGCTGTAGAACGAATAAAAAGCAATCGAGGCGGGCATGTTCTGTGGGCTTCGCAACAGAACCAACGGCACCAGAAACGCACCCCACGCGTTGACAAAAGCCCAGATGGCGACGACCACCACGCCCGGACGTACCAGCGGCAGCGCCACGTCCCAGAAAACCCGCAGTGGCGACGCGCCACAGACCAGCGCCGCCTCTTCATACGAGCGCGGAATCGAACTGACGAAATCGCGCATGATGAAGATCGCAGAAGGCAGTAACCCGCCTGTCATGATCAAAATGACGCCGATATGGGTGTCGATCAGGCCGAGGCGATACGCCAGCAGGAACAATGGCACCATCGCCGCCGTGCCGCTCACAACCGACGAAAAGAGGATCAGGATATACACCAGTAGATCGCTGCCCGGCACGCGCGTGCGCGAAAGCGCGTAAGACGCCAGCGTCGCCACGATTGCGATCAGCACCATGACGCCGCCGCCAATGATCAGGTTATTGACGAAGAGCGCGCGGATGGCGAACTGGTTATTGAAAACCACTTCGAAATTAGCCAGCGACGGCGGTTGGGGAATGGAGACGCTGAGCGTGGCCCGTTCGTTAAACGGCGCGGTGATCAGCCAGAGCATCGGCAGCGCGAAGAACAGGCCGAGCACGGTCGCCAGAAGCAGCGTCAGCAGTCGTAATATCGGGGAACGCTGGTCGATCATGCATCTACCCTCTGCCGCCGAAGCGTGCTCAAATAGATCAGCGCCAGTGTGAGATTGATGAACATCATCACCACCGCAATTGCCGCGCCCTGACCGAAGCGGAAGAACTGGAAAGCTGTCTTGTAGGTGTAGATGGAAACCAGTTGGGTGCGATTCGTCGGCCCGCCACCCGTCAGCAAGTAGGGCGTGAAAACGTTAAACGTCCACAGCGTGATCAGGATCAGGTCGGTGGCGATGTGCCCGCGCAACAGGGGAACCAGAATGTCGCGGAACTTCTGCCACGCGGAAGCGCCGGCAACATCCGCTGTTTCGATGTAGGACGGCGGAATCGTCTCGAGCGCCGACTGGAACAGCAGCATCGAAAAGGCCGAACCGCGCCAGGTGTTGAAGATGATTATCGAAAGCAGCGGATAATCGAACAGCCAGTCCGGCTTGCCCAACCCGAGCGCTGAGAGGATCATGTTCAGCGTGCCAGAGTCGCGGTCGAGATAGGCAAACCAGGCAAACGCTACCACGACTTCCGGGATAATCCATGCCAGAACGGCCAGCGTGGTTACGATGCGTCGCGCCCAGCCTTTGCGCCGGTAGAACAACACCGCGATCAGCAAGCCAAGCCCGGCCTGCCCGATCAACGCCGAACCCAGCACGAACTGGACTGTAATCAGCAGCGACGCCCCGAACTCGCCAGAGCGCATCCAGCGACTGAAATCGAACAGCCGCGCGTAGTTTTCCAACCCGACGAACTGGGGATTAGCCGCAGTCGCGCCCGTCAGCGTCTGGTTGGTGAAGCTGATGATGATCACCCAGATAAACGGGAAGATCAGGAAAATAGCGACAAAGAACAGCGCGGGCAGAAGAAACAGGATTCCAATCCGCGCAGGGAAAATACTTGGCTTGTGCTCCATGAAAAAATCCGTGACCCAGGCGGGGCCGGAACGGCGCTTGCCGTCCCGGCCCGGGAACGTCGAAAGAAATTACTCAAGAGGGATGCGGATGACGTTCTCTTCGCCAACCAGTTCAGTCACGGCTTCCGCATAGGCTTCGAGGGCCTCTTCGGGTGACATTTCGCCAGAGACCACGCGCTCGGTCATGAGCTGGACCTCAACCGAAATCTGCGGATATTCGGGAAGCTGCGGACGAACGGTTGAGAGGCTGAGCGCCGCGTCCGCCATGGCGGTCATGGTCGGGTCACCGGCTACCGGCACGTCGTCGCGGAAGCTGATACGCGGCTGGATCAACTGGAAGGCGCGCACTGCATCGACATCCGACATGTGCGACAGCAGACCCCACGCCAGCTCAGGATGTTCGGTGTTCGGGTTGAGAATCCAGCCCGTACCGCCGGAGATGGTCACGTAGTCCTGCCCACGATAACCAGCACCCGGCTCCCGCGCCGGCATGAGCGCAAAGCGAACCAGCGAATTGCGCTGTTCAACACCCATCAGTTCGAACATCGGTGAGCGCCAGAAGAAGTCACCTTCGACCAGCATACCGACTTCGCCATTGGCGAACGCCTCGAACGAACGCTGGCGGCCATCCTCGACCAACTGCATGCGCGCGTCGCCCAGCTCACGATTCACGTAAATTTCCTCATAGAAGCGCAGCGTTTCGAGCAGGGCCGGGCTGCTGACGATCCACTTCTCTTCGTCGAAGTCATACAGGTGATGCCCCGCGCCAAGCAGCGCCATGAAAAAGCCCTGCATCGTCGTCGCTTCGCCCATCGGCGTGCCGGCATTCAACTGAATGGGAATCTCGACGCCCGCTTCCTTAAGCTGTTCGGCGGTTTCCAGAATGTCGGCCCAGCTTGTCGGCTGCCAGGGCACTTCGATACCGGCTTCGGTGAACACGTCTTCACGATAGTAAATCACGCGCACGTCCGTGCCCACGGGAATGCCATAGCGCTCGCCGCGATAGCTCAGCAACTCCTGAATGGCCTCCGGAATATGCTCCCAGCCATCCCACTCGTTCACGATTTCGCCGGCAATCGCTTCGAGCGGCTGAATCAGCCCGGCATCAACGAATTCGGGAACCCAGAAGCCGTCGAATGACATCAGGTCTGCGCCTGCGCCAACGCCGAGGTCCAGCGCGTACTGCTGCTTAAGCTGCTCGTCGCTGCCGCCGAACTCGACCAGTTCCACGGTGACGTTCACGCCCTGTTCCGCCATCCGTTCCTCAAAGGTCGGGATGACATACGTCTTGAGCCAGACGACCAGATTACTGTTGACGCCACCTTCGACGCAGCGACACGTCATGGTGAGCGTCACGGCGTCATCCTGCGCGCCGACACCAGCCGCGCCAAGCACCATAATGGCCAGCGCTGCCAGCATTACCAGTAATTTATACCTGTGCATATCAAACATCTCCTTAATATGAACCAGACACCGGACCAGCGGTTCAGTCCGGCTGGCCGGCGTAACCATACCCTTAGACGGATTAACTTTAATCAGCGGGCGACCGGAAACACGGCAGCCACGCTGATTGGCCCGTAAGCGACCACCGCTTCGACTATCCGGGCCTCTGTCGACAGGCACGGAGATTATTTGATATTCAAGCGCGGCAAAAATCATCCTTTCGTATGATTTTTACGGCGCTCTGATCTAAATTTAGAAGCAAACGGCATCTGTTCAAAGGCCCATAATACCTGATTAGTCCGTGATATCAGTCACCTTCGAACAGGCGCTCTCCGCGCGCCAGCCGCTGGGCGATGTTGAAAACTTGCCCTTGCGACCGGCTGGTAGGCGCGTGTGCCGCCAGATAGCGGGCAGCCGCGATGAGGACATGAGCGCGTTCCTGTTCATCTTCCAACAGTTCCGACTGCCTGAACGCAGCCTCGACCGCTTGAATGGTATGAAAATCCCGGTTCTCGCGTAGCAGCAGGGAGCCGAGCGCCGCCTTTAGCTCGCCCACGTCTCCACCGGCGTACAGATAACGCGCCACCAGCTCGCCAGCGGAGTTGACCTGTTGCTGGCGGTCAAGCAGCGCATCGAGCGCACGCAAGTCTTCGGGTGTCCCGCCATTTCCGGTGGGCTGCGGAATCCGGGCTGCAGGGATATTCAGGAATCTGTCGAGGTAGACGCTCATCGCCGCATCGAATACGCCGCGCAGCAGCGTTGTCGATGGCGAACGCCGCAACCCCTGATGCACGGCGTTGGCGAAGGTGAAGGTGTGCAGCGCCGTGTCCCAGTCGCCAAAGTCATTGCTGGTATGGAAGCGCGCGATCCGCAGCGCGGCGGCATAGGCGACTCGCCCGGCCAGCGCGGTTTCCTCACAACCCTGGCGCAGCGCTTCCAGGAGCGCATCCACAATCGCTGCCGGATCATCGCCGAGCAGTACGGGCGTCAGCGCCGCCTGCCCTTGCCACTGGCCACGCCGCCCTCGCCCCTCTTCCAGAGCCGCCTCAAGCCGGTCAAAAGCGTTGTCCAGCAACTCAACCAGATCTACCGGATAACGCCACTCATTGGCCTCTTCCATCCGGGCAGCGCCGGCATAGCCACTCGCCAGACTGCTCAGCACCGCCTCAGCATGTTCCCAGCCGATGATATCGAGCGCTTCAAACGCCTTATTAGTGAAATCCAGACGGTGGCCAACATCGATGTAGCGATGGTCTGTAGCCGCCGCGAACAGCATATCGGCCAGTTGCTCCATGCTAGCCCCGGCGCGAATGGCAGACACGATGCAGCGCTCCGCCCCCTCGCTGTCGCGGACTTCAATGAACTGGCGGAACCAGCGTGTCAGCGTGGCGACATCAGGCGCGTCACCAGGCAGCGGACGCAGTATGAAGCGCGGAGCCTCGCCATCCGTGTCCGACGCCACCGCTGACAGGCCGTGGTAAAGCGCGCGCGCCCGGTCTTCCGGCCTGAGCGACGGCATCAGGTTCATCATGCAGGTCAGGATGGTCAGCCCTTGCCCCCAGCCACTCCGTCGAAAGCGAACACCATAGTCAACTGCTGTCGCGAACGACTCACGAACCGGAACGCCCTCTTCGACCAGCGCAATAGCCGACTTGGCCAGCACCAGCGAGATATTGCGCTCCAGCCCATCGCGCAGGCGCTGGCGGTAATAACTCACGGAGTCCTGCGGCGGGCTAACATCGACCCAGACCTCGTCGCCGCGAATTTCGACGGGAAACGTTCGCACGTCGTCCGCCCACGGATCGAACGTGCCGCCGGTCGCCAGATCGAAGCGCGCATGATGCCAGTGGCAGACGAGAACGCCATCGCGCACTGTGCCGCGATCCAGTGGAAAGCCCATATGCGGGCAGCGATTGTCCACCGCGAAGACCTGATCGCCCGACGCAAATAAAGCCACCGTTTGCCCGCCAACCTGAACCGCCATGCACCCACGCTGCCGCACCTCTTCAAGGCGCGCAGCACGCACAAATGTCTCTTTTACCGAAGTCGTCATAAAGCCTCCTCAATAAATCCTCTTTCCGGGGCCAGGTTTCAAGCCGAGCCTAAACACCCATCGCGGCGTCCGCACTGTACAAAAGGACTGAATTGGAGGCGCGAAACCAGATGTGGAAGCCGGACGCTGGCTAACGAGGGAAATTGCCAGACAACTGCGCGATGTTCAGGATGTTGCCCTCGCTATCCTTGAACCATGCACCCCGATGACTGCCCATGACGGCGACGCCATTCGTAGTTTTCAGGTTTGGCGTATCGTATTCCTCGAACACCACGCCGCGACTGCGAAGGAAGCGCATCACCTCATCGAGATCATCGACCGCGAACGAAGCGATGGTATGCTCCGCCGTGCCCGCGTACGGCGTTTCGTATAACAAAAACCGGCTACCATCCGCCAACAGGTACAGCAGCCCTTCGTCCGGGTCCTCAACCACAGGCGCGAGGCCGAGCTTCTCGGCATAGAATGCGCGCGCCCGCGCAAGATCCAGCGCCGGTATGACCGCCATCACACGTGCTTCTCCGAACATGGCAGGTGTCCTTATACTCATCCGTCCTGCTTAATTGAACTATGCGCGCATATTATTTGTAAATATAACGAACTTGGCCGCTTCAGCCCTAACGGCTCGTATCGCCTCAAGCCCTTCGATTGCACGTTGCGAGGTGCGATCACAACTACGACGTCGGCGAACAGTTCCTTCTGCCCGGCGCAATCTGGTGTTGCGCCAGCCAGCGTCGAAGCGTGTTATGAAGCGTCCGCCAGCGCGCCGGGAGCTTCACCCGTGACGATGGGAAGGTCATCCCGGTTGCCCCACTCCGCCCACGAACCATCGTAGCCGCGCACGTTGTCGAAGCCCATCAGCCGCAGCAGAAAATAGACATGCGCGCCCCGCCACAGGGTATGACAGTAGGTAATCACCTCCTGATCGGGGCTTAAATTCAGTTCGTCGAGAAGCGCCTGAAGTTCGGACGCCGGCTTAAATATTTCGACATCCTCATCACGCAGTTCCTCGGCCCAGTTCGGCTCGGTCGTGTACACCACGTCACCGCCAGACAATGCATCCAGCCATGTGAACAGAACCGCGCCCGGAATATGGCCGCCGCGCGCCGCCAGCCGGATTTCGCCGGTGTATTCCCCCGGCGACCGCGCATCGACAATCGCCAGGTCTGGCTCGCCAAGCCGGCTGAGCAGTTCTTCAGCGTCGATCAGCCTGTCGGAGCGCAGTTCAATGATGTAGTCAGTGGGCTGCACATCGGGAACAACGCCGGTCGTTTCATAACCCGCTTTCACCCAGGCATTCCAGCCGCCGTTCACAATCCGCACATCCGGATGGCCGACCAGTTCCAGCGTCCAGAACAGGCGAGCGCTGTTCATCATGCCGAGGTCATCATAAATCACAACCGTTCGCTCGCGAGTCAGGCCGATGGCGCTCAGGACAGCGGTAACTTCTTCCTCGTCGAATTCCATGGCAACGCCGTCAATCGTCGAAGAAATCGCATCGACCGGCACGTTAACCGCGCCAGGAACATGCGCCTGCCGGTAGGCCGACGGCGACCGCATATCCACGATCAGCACCGCCGGATCGTCGAGACGGGCATGCAACCAACCGACATCGACTAGCAGATGGGCATTTGGATAGGCCCCGGCTTCCGGCGTCGCCTCCTGCGCCAGCGCGCCGGGCGCGACAAGAAGCGTCAGCCAGAACAGGAACAAAGGCAGCGTTTTCATGGCAACGCGCTTTCCACTCGATTCTCACTTCACCACAGGCATACACGCACAGTCTCTATTGCCACATTGTATCGTTCTCAAGCACGCTTGCGCCGCCGGCCCGTCCCTTTTAGCCGCGACCGGAATTTGCACTACCTGTCGATAAGTTCCGGCAATTCGACGGCCAATGCGGACACCACCCCGTTTCACCCGCTGAAGATGAGCATTTACGAAATTATAGATGTAATTATATGAGAGATACGCTACACTGACATCAGTAATGTGCTTTGTCATGTTACTCAACCCTGCCGCTCCCGCTGATGCCTTCACACCGTTTCCAGTGGACAAGTTGGCGAAGAGGTGAGCTATGGTTCAGGCAAGCCGCGACAACCTTCTCGAACAGGCAGTCCGGCGCATCGCGTGCCCGCACTGTGCCATCGGCGTCGTTTGCCAGCCGGAACGCGAGTATGCGGGCAACTACGCGCTGCTCCCACTGCATCTGACCGAGAAAGCTACGACCGAACCACTCGAAACTATCCGCGGAACATTTGAGGGAATGCCGGGCTTTGGCCCGTACCGATCTATTGAGAAAGGACAGCAACAATGGCTAACAAACTAGAGGGCAAAAAAGTCGCCATCCTGGTCGAACATGGTTTTGAACAGGTGGAACTGACCGAGCCGAAGAAAGCGCTGGAACAGGCAGGCGCGACAACGCACATCATCTCCTCGCATGACCGTGTCAAAGGCTGGGATCGCAAAAACTGGGGCCAGGAGTTTTCTGTCGACATCAAACTCGAAGCGGCCAACCCGGCGGACTATGACGCTCTGGTTCTCCCCGGCGGCGTCATGAACCCGGACAAGCTGCGGATGAACGAAACCGCCGTGCGCTTCGTGCGCGCCTTCTTTGACGCGGGCAAGCCGGTCGCCGCGATCTGCCACGGCCCATGGACGCTGATCGATGCCGGTGTCGTTCAGGGACGCACGCTGACCTCATATCCATCTCTCAAGGCAGATCTGCAAAACGCGGGCGCGAGGTGGGTTGACCGCGAAGTCGTCGTCGATAACGGGCTGGTCACCAGCCGCAACATCGACGACATCCCGGCCTTCAACGAAAAGATGATCGAGGAAATCGGCGAAGGCATCCACGCGGGGCAGAGCGCGCGCTAAGCGCCTCGTTCGCAAGCAGGGTCACGCCGGAGCGTGGCCCTCGCGCTTCATCACGTCCGCAACGTGCCGAAGGAGACAGTTATGCCAGCGCGAGTTGTTTATACCGACGAGGTCGTGAACACCGCCATCGCACGGATTCCCGTTCTGAGAAAAGCCGGCGCTGAAATCAGGCACACGGTACATTCCGCGGTCATGAAAACCGGCCCGGTCGGGCGGTTCGTGGCCGATCTGTTGCACGGCACATGGCTCGGACACCCGTTGCATCCGGTACTGACCGATATCACGATCGGCGCATGGTTCTTCGGTAGCGTCTTCGATCTGCTGGCCGCGGCTACAGGTCTGCGCCGGCACCGGGAAGCGGCGGACAGGCTCATGGAAATCGGCGCAATGTCTGCCGTGCCAACAGCACTGGCCGGGCTGACGGACTATTCAACCATCAAGCAGGAAGCCGTTGAGCATGGCGCAGCCCATGCCCTGCTCAATTCGCTGGCGCTTACACTGTATCTTGGATCGATCCGGGCGCGGCACACGCGCAACCGGACGCTCGGCCTGATCCTGTCCGGCATCGGCCTCCAGATGATGCTGATTTCCGCGTGGCTGGGCGGTGAACTGGTCTACAAACACCGGATAGGCGTGCGGCACGGGCAGCGCAGTGGCAAACTTGACCATTGGACATCCGTCATCCGCGCGGACGAACTGCTGGAAAGCCAGCCCGTTCGCGTCGACGTCGACGAAATGCCGGTCATGCTCGTCCGCCGCTACGACCAGATATACGCCATTGGCGCGACCTGCGCGCACGCAGGCGGGCCGTTGGAACAGGGCAAGCTGGTGGATCACTGCATTCAATGCCCCTGGCACGACTCGGTCTACGATTTACGAACCGGAGGTCGTGTCCACGGGCCGACGACCTACAACCAGCCTCACTTCCGCACTCAGGTGGTTAACGGCTGGGTTCAGATTCGGGCGGCAGAAATCAACGACTAACATCGGAAACCACTGGACTTTTTCGATCCCTCGCCAGAACAAGGCGGGGGAGTTTTTTTGCCTGAGCGCGGTTTTCCACCTAAAATATGCCTCTGTTCGTCCTGTAAATTTGATGCAACGATCCTTTTTTCTCGCGAAATATCGCATTTTTGACCGGCATCTGGTCACCACACGATAGCGCTCTGGTGACCCAATTACCAGTTAGCAGATCGTTGGACGAACCCGGAGCAGGCACAGGGCAGCGCCACCTCATCGTGGTCCGGCCCCTGTCCCCACCATAGATTATCAGAAGGAATTGTGCATGCCCCTTTTGCTGGTCGTATTTGCCCCGGCAATTGCCGCACTTCTGGTCGGGCTGTTACCCAGAAATCGCCTTTCTCGCTGGGTTATCGGAGTCCCGGCGCTCCTGTTTGTTTTTCTTGTCGGACAATTGTCAGCCACCGAGCCGCTGAGCGTTGATATACCGTGGGCAACCTCGCTCGGTGTAACGCTTGCGCTTCAGCTCGATGGACTTGCGCTGGCGTTTGCGCTGGTGGTTACGGGCATCGGCACGCTCGTCCTGCTCTACGCCGGCAGTTACTTCGGCGACGACCGTGCCTATGTACGCTTCAGCGGTATCACCTTGCTCTTTATGGCGGCGATGCTCGGCATCGTCCTCAGCCGCAACCTGCTCCTGATCTTCGTCTTCTGGGAAATCACGAGCATCACATCGTACCTGCTGATCGGCTTCAACAACGAAAGCGTGGAAGCGCGAAACGGCGCGCGTCAGGCCCTACTCGTCACTGCTGCGGGCGGGCTGGCGCTGCTGGCAGGGATCATCCTGATCGGGCAGGTCGCCGGCACGTACAACATCGACCAGTTGTTGGCGACGCCCAACGTCCTACGCGACAGCTCGCTCTACGCCCCTATCCTGCTGCTCGTACTGGCAGGCGCGTTCACCAAGAGCGCGCAGTGGCCGTTTCACTTCTGGCTTCCGGGCGCGATGGCCGCGCCGACGCCCGCCAGCACCTACCTACATTCCGCCACCATGGTCAAAGCCGGCGTCTTTTTGCTGGCCCGGCTTAGCCCGCTCCTGAGCGGCACCGACCTGTGGCTCGGCCTGCTTGGCGGGTTTGGCCTGTTCACCTTCGTCTATGCCGGACTGTTCGCTCTGAAACAAACCGACCTGAAAGCCATCCTCGCTTACAGCACGGTAAGCTGGCTGGGCGCTCTCGTTGCGGTCCAGGCCCCCGGAACGCAGTTGGGCGCAATTGCCCTGATCGTCGGCGTGTTAGCCCATGCGCTCTACAAGGGCGCGCTGTTTCTGGTCGCCGGGAGTATCGACCACGAGACAGGCACGCGGGACATACGGCTTCTCGGCGCTCTGGCCCGCCCCATGCCGCTGACTTTTGCAGGCGCGCTCATCGCGGCGGCGAGCATGGCCGGTATTCCCCCGCTGATGGGCTTTCTGAGCAAAGAGACATTTCTGGTCACTGCGCTCGACGAAGCGTTACGCGCGCCGTGGAACACGATTTTCCCCGCCGCTGCGGTCATCGGTTCTATTCTCACCGTGACCATCGCTATTCGCGTTCTGTGGGATACCTTTATCGCTAACCGCCAGGGAGAACTGCCCAAACACCCGCATGAAGCGCCATGGCCTATGTGGATCGGCCCGCTGGTGTTAGGCGCAACGGCGATTCTCCTGCCGCTGGCCCTCACGCTCGTGCTTGATTCGCTGGTAAGCACGGGAACTTCGAGCATTCTGGGCCAGCCAACTGAAGTCCATCTCCACCTGTTCGAGGGCATCAACACGCCGCTGATTCTGAGCACAATCGCCATCGCTGCCGGTCTACTGCTCTTTGCCTTCCGCCGGCCTTTGCTGCGCGGCATGGCCGGACTGCCCGAAGGCAACCCGTCAGCGATTTTCAGGTGGTCGGTGGAGACTGCGCTCCCCGGCGTCGCGGAAGGCCTGACACGTCGCCTGCAAAATGGTCGCCTGCGTGTCTACTTGCTAACCGTGATGGGCTTTCTGCTTGTGATGGTCATCAGCGCGATTGCGCTGGCGCAGGTCGATATCATTGATGAAGCCGTGCTGGCCGGTTTTGACCCGCTGGCGGCATTCATCTGTGTGCTGATCATGATCGGAGCCATCGTTGGCACCATCGTCCCCACGCGGCTGAGCACGGTGGTCATCCTCGGCATCGAAGGCGCGCTTATTGCGTTACTGTTCGCGATATTTGGCGCGCCCGATCTTGCCTTCACGCAGCTTATGATCGAAGTAATCACGCTGTCGCTATTCGTGCTGGCATTCCACTTCCTGCCGGACACGTTCAGATATCGCCGTCCCAATCTACGGCGCGCGATTGACGTGCTGTTCGCCGTCGCGCTGGGCGTGATGATCACCCTGCTGCCGCTGGTAACGATTGCTAACCGCGTCGCTCCGTCGACCAGTAGCTGGTATATCGAAAACTCAGTCCCCGAAGGACAGGGGCATAACGTCGTCAACGTCATTCTCGTAGACTTCCGCGGCATGGACACGCAGGGCGAGATCATCGTGCTAACCATTGCCGGCATGGGCGTCGTCGCGCTGCTGCGGCTGAGGCCATCGGCCCAGCCACGCGGCCGTCACATACCCACCGGGTCAGAAACGCCTGTCCATGATCCGGATGGAGAGAGCGAACGTTCATCATCATCCACGACGGAAGAGCAACTGGCTGAGCAAACCTGATGACCGATTCCCTTTTCCTACGCTTTGTAGCGCGGGTCATGATGCCTGTGCTACTCCTGTTCTCGATTTTTCTGTTGTTGCGCGGACACAATCAGCCCGGTGGCGGCTTCGTCGGCGGGCTTGTGGCCTCTGGCACCATTCTCCTGATGACGCTGGCTTATGGGCCGGATGAACTGCGGCGGCGGCTCCGCATCGATTTTCTACGCACAATGTTCGCTGGCGTGCTGCTCGCTGCGGTATCAGGCATGCTTGGCCTGCTTGCCGGAGGGCCATTTCAGGACGCGCTCTGGGCCAAGCCGCTGATTCAGGGACTTGGACGCCTCGAACTCGGCACGCCGGTACTTTTTGATATCGGCGTCTATATCGTCGTGCTGTCCGTAACGGCGAGCATCGTCATGGCTATGGCCGAAGAAGGCGAAAAGGACGATCAGTAATGCTGTTGATCTTTGCCATCACCGTCGGCGTCATCCTCGCCTGCGCGTTCTATCTCATGCTGCGGCGCAGTATCGTGCGGCTGATCGTTGGACTGGCGCTCATGACCTATGGTGTTAACCTGCTGATCTTCTCGCTTGGCGACCTGACGAAGCGCGGCGCACCGATCATCGATGAGACGCCGGTAGAAAACATGGCTGACCCGTTGCCACAAGCCCTGATCTTGACCGCAATTGTCATCAGCTTCGGCGTGCTGGCGTTCACGATGGCGCTAGGCTATCGCGCCAGTCAGGTGATCGAAGGTGATGATCTGGACACGCTGCGCGCCGTCGATACAGATGAGTAGTCAATGATGCCGTCTTCACTCGTTGTTCTGCCTGTACTCATTCCCATACTCACCAGCACGTCGGCGCTCGTCCGCTATCGCGTGGCCCGGCGTGTGCTGGTGCTTACCGGCCTCACACTGAACCTGATCGCTTGTCTGGCGCTGCTGACGCATACCCAAACCAGTGGCCCGCTTGTGACACAGATGGCCGGACACCCGGCCCCGTTTGGCATTTCGCTCGTGGCCGACGCGCTCACGGCGATCATGCTGACGATCACTGCCATCATCAGCGTTGCCGTTGCGGTTTTCTCGTACGCGACGATCGACGCAAACCGCGAACGATTCGCCTACTATCCGATGCTGGCGTTGCTTGTGCTCGGCATCAATTTCGCGTTCCTGACCGGCGACGTGTTCACGTTGTACGTCGCGTTCGAAGTCATGCTGATGTCCTCGTTCGTGCTGCTCACGCTTGGCGGCGAGCGCAGCCAGATCGGCGGCGGGCTTAAGTACGTCGCGCTCAATCTGATGAGTTCCACCGTCTTTCTGATCGCCGCCGCGATGACGTACGGCGTTGCGGGAACGCTGAACATGGCCGAGCTATCGCAGCGTCTTTCCGGCCTCGAAGCGCCGGGAATCACGACCGTGCTGGCCGTCCTGTACCTGACGGCGTTCGGCATCAAAGCCGGCATCTTCCCGTTGTTTTTCTGGCTTCCGGCGTCCTACCACACGCCGCCGATCGCCGTGACCGCCATCTTCGGCGCGCTTCTCACCAAAGTCGGCATCTACTCGATGTGGCGTGTGATCGGCCTCCTCTTCCCGCAGGAAATCGGCTTTCTACAACCGCTGATCTTCACGCTGGCAGGCGCGACAATGATCACAGGCGTGCTCGGCGCGATTGCTCAGATGGAAGTACGCCGCCTGCTGTCGTTCCACATCATCAGCCAGATTGGCTATCTCGTCATGGGCTTTGGCCTGTTCAACGTTGTGGGGATCACGGCGAGTGTTTTCTTCATGGTGCATGTCATTCTGGCGAAAACCGCGCTCTTCCTCATCAGCGGCATTGCCTACAAAAGCGAAGGCACGTACTGGCTGAAGAAGCTCGGCGGCCTGCAGCGCTCCAATCCCTTCCTCGCATTCCTGTTCCTGTGCGCGGCCATGTCGCTCGCCGGAATGCCGCCGTTTGCGGGCTTCTGGGCAAAGCTGGCGCTCATTCAGGCAGGGCTTGAGGCGCAACAGTACGGCATCGTCGCCGTCGCCATTTTTACCAGCATCCTGACGTTGTTCTCGATGATAAAAATCTGGAACGAAGCGTTCTGGAAAAAAGGCAGCACGGCCCCGGCCCGCGAAGTCGCCAGACCACTGGTCAGGACGGCATTGTACGCGCCGACAATCGCCCTTGTTGCGCTCATTATCCTCATCGGTGTGCTGGTAGAACCCATGTACCAGATGGCACAGCGAGCCGCTGAGGGTCTGGTAGAACGGGCGAACTATACGACTGCCGTGCTTGTCAACGGGGAGGCAGGCGAATGATTTACTTTCTCGTCAACCTTCTGCTGGCGCTGTTGTGGGCAGTTCTGCAGGCATTTCGCCCCGTCGACGTCTTTGGCGGTCTGGTGCTCGGTTATGCGGCGATCTTTCTATCGCGAAACTGGCTCGGCCCAGACGCTATCCGTTATGTATACCGTGTGCCACGGCTAATCCTGTTTGGGTTCTATTACCTCGGCGAGTTGATTTCGTCTGCCCTGACTGTCATGCGGGCGCTGTTTCGAGATCAGACTACCCTGCGCCCAGGCATTATCGCCTTTCCCCTCGACGCGAGAACCGACTTTGAAATCGTCCTGCTCAACTGCCTGATATCCATGACGCCCGGTACGCTCGGTGTCGCCGTCTCTCCCGATCGCCGCACGCTCTATATCCACGTCATCGACGTTCCAGACATCGAGGCGACACAGCAGAGCATCAAAAATGGCCTGGAGCGCCGCTTGCTGGAGGTACTGCGTTGACCACATTCCTGAACATCATTACCGTGGTGCTGCTGTTTTCGCTGACGCTTGTGGCAATCCGGCTGTTTCGCGGCCCGACCCTCGCAGATCGCGCCGTCGCCGGAGACCAGATATCCATTCATGTCATCGCGCTGATCGGTGTTTATACCATCATGACTGAACAGCCCATGTTGCTGGATCTGCTGGTCGTTACTGCGGTCGTCGGTTTCGCGACCATCACCGTGATCGGCGTCTTCATCGAGCGCAGCGCACGCGGAAAAGCGCGCAGGCGCAGCGAAGCTGGAGAACAATTAAGATGAATATCCTGGAAATCGCAAGCGTCGTGCTCCTCATCATTGGAACGACCGTGATGCTGCTGGCGTCTATTGGCCTGCACCGCTTTGGTGACACGTACCTGCGTATGCACGCAGCGACAAAATCGAGCACGCTCGGCGTCGGGTGTATCATGATTGCCGTCGCGCTCCACTTCAACGATCCATTAATCGCGGTGAAGGTGATCGCGCTGGGAATGATCTATTTCTTCACTGCACCGACCGGAGCGCAGGTGCTGGCGCGTGGCATCCATGTCGCGCGGTTCCCCGTCGTGAAAGAAATGTGGGTCAATGCGCTGGCCGAGAGCGAAGCGCGTATGGACGAACTGACAGCCGCGAAAGATGAAAATGCGGTTGAAACGCAGGACAGTTAGCGCTCGCAGGAATCCGGGTTGTGATTGCCAATGGCCGCTTTTCTCCCGATAATAGTTTCCCAGAGGTAACGTCGAGGTGGTGGCGTTCATAGCCGCGGGACACACACAGCGCTAACCAATCAGGTCAGATATGCTTCAGGAAATTGTCGCCGCCGTCGTCATGACAGCGCTCATGATCGGCGTGAACGCCCTTTACGTCGCTGGCGAGTTTGGCGCGGTCAGCGCTCGTAAATCGCGCATCGCCCAGATGGCGCAGGAAGGCAACCGGCTGGCGAAACTGCTCCTGCCCATTCTGGAAGACCATCACAAGCTCGACAGTTACATCGCCGCCAGCCAGGTAGGCATCACTCTTTCCAGCGTCGTGCTCGGCATTTATGCCCAGCGGAATATAGCGCCTCTCATTGCGCCACTGGTGGCCCGCATTCCGGGCGTTACCACGGAAGCCGCTGCCCTAAGCATCTCCGCGACAGGCCTGCTGCTGTTCTTCACTGCACTTCAGGTCGTACTCGGCGAACTGGTGCCAAAGTCGCTGGCGCTCCGTTTTCCTGAGGCAGTCGCCACGGGAACGGTCGTGCCCATGCGCTGGTCTAACGACATCATCCTCAAGCCGTTCATCATCCTGCTTAACGGCAGCGGTACGTTCATCCTGCGGTTGCTCGGCATATCGCAGACTGTGGGACACAGCCATATCCATTCGCCAGAGGAAATCCAGCTTCTAATCGGGCAAAGCTACGAAGGCGGCCTGCTGGACGCCGAAGATCGCCGGTTGCTGGATAATGCCTTTCGCCTTGGCGAACTCACCGCCGCCGAAGTCGCCGTCCCGCGTACCCGGCTGGTAGCGGCGCCTGTCGATTCAAACGTCAGGGATTTGCTGCTGCTGGCCGCTGAATCAGACTATACCCGTATCCCGCTTTACGAAGGCGATATTGACCATCTCGTCGGGTTCGTACACTTGAAAGAACTGTTCCGCCTGTACGTTCAAAATCCTGATGCCAGCGTGCAAAGTATCCTGCGCCCCCTGCCCCATGTGCCGGAAAGAATGTTGGTGACGGAAGCCTGGGAACGCCTTGCTCTTTTAAAAATCTCCGAGCCCCAGAGAAGGACTCC
>QGUR01000076.1 GCA_003242205.1 Chloroflexota bacterium
GTATGCGGCAGCGGCTTGGCCTCGCGGAACTGCTCCTCAAGCAGCCGCAGATGATCATTATGGACGAGCCGACGCTGGGCCTCGACCCGGAGGCGGCGCGGATGTTCCTGCAAATCATCCGCGACCTGAAGGATACAGGCATCACGATTCTGCTGTCGTCGCATCTGCTGCATCAGGTACAGGAAATCTGTGACCGCGTTGCCCTGTTCCATCGTGGCAAGGTGGTGCTCACAGGGGCTGTCGGCGAACTGGCACGGCGCGTGCTCGGCGGCGCTTATCACATCCGGGTGTGCGCGGACGGTACGTCGAAGGAACTGGAGCAGGCGCTCCGGACGCTGCCGGGTGTCGTCAACTTGCGCTACACATCGGTTGGCGAAATTGTGCTTGAGACGACGAATGACATGCGCGCTGAGGTCGCAAGCACCGTCGTGACGGCGGGCGGCAAGCTGAAGTCGCTCGATATCGAACAGCCGAATCTCGACGAGATTTACGCGCACTATTTCGAGGAGGTGGAGCATGTTGCGGCAGCTTAGACTTCCTCGTTCAGGGCAAGCGCGCGAAGGTTCTCCGTGGAAAGGCATGTGGGTGGTGATCGGCAAGGAGATGGCCGATCACCTTACCAGCGCGCGCATGCTCATTCTGGAGCTCCTTATTCTGCTCACGGCGACGGGCACGGTTTATGTCGCGCTGCAAAACATGCGCCAGAACACGAACAACGAAGCGCAGTTCGTGTTTCTGAGGCTTTTCACCACGTCTCAGGAGCCACTCCCCGCGTTTATCGGCTTTCTGGCGATTCTGGTGCCGTTGATCGCCATCGCGCTCACCTTCGACACGGTCAACGGTGAATTCAGCCAGCGCACGCTCTCGCGTGTCCTGTCGCAGCCGATTTACCGCGACGCGCTGCTTATGGGCAAGTTTCTGGCGAGCCTGTTCACGCTGTCGCTGGTGCTGTCGGCGATCTGGTTGCTCATTATCGGGCTGGGGATTCTAGGAACAGGCGTCGCGCCGAGCGGTGAAGAGTTCGTCCGTATACTGGTATTCCTGATCGTCACCATTTTCTATGGCGGCGTGTGGCTGGCGCTGGCGATGGTTTTCTCGACGGTCTTCCGTCAGGCGGCAACGGCCGCGCTTGCTTCGATTGCCATCTGGCTGTTCTTCACGATCTTCTGGAATGTCATCGCTGGCGTGATCGCGCGCGCGCTGCGTCCCGTGCAGAACGGCTCGGTGGCGGAAGTGATGGCGCAGGCTGAATTGCTGCAAACACTCGCACGCATTTCGCCCAATACCCTGTATGCCGAAGGGACGGTGGGCCTGTTGAATCCGGCGACACGGGCGTTTGGCCTCGTTCTGCCGACGCAATTGGACGGAGCCATTCTGGGAGCGCCGCTGCCACTTGGTGAGAGTATCCTGCTGATCTGGCCTCACCTGACGCTGCTCATCGCCGCGACGGTGCTGCTCTTCGCGGTCGCATACGTCATTTTTCAACGGCAGGAAATCCGAGCCTGAAAAACGCTGCGGTCAATATGCTGTGGCATGAGCAACCGGCTGCGCCCTCTCCCCTGTTCGCTCGATGGGGAGGGGGCGTGCTCATCTCAGATAGCCCAGATCGCGCGCCGGTTGCAAAGCTGTTCCGCCTCCTGCGTCATTGGCAGCGCCGCGCTAGGCGTTATCGGACTGCTGGCCTTCGGAGAGCGGGGGCAGGCCGATAGCATCGACCACCGGAAGCGAAAATACGATCGCGTGCGCGTCGGTATGCGTTCCCGCCCTTGAAGCGATCGCTTTCATGATCTCAGCGCTATATTCCTCAGGCGTAACGATCAGAACCAGCTCCTTTTCCGGGTGGATCATCACGCCAAAGAACGTTTCGGCTTCTCCGTGCCCGGTGCCGCGCCCGTGTAGCACTGTCCCGCCGACCTGCACGACGGATCTCGCCGCCGCCATGACGTCATCGGCAAAGCCCCGGTTGGCGATGGCCACCAACAAACGATTCTCAAAAGTCAGTTCCATAGGTTCCCTGCTTTCCACCTGATAGGAGCCGGTCAGAATATTCACGGTTTCCTTGCCGCATACACTGGCTACCGGCAACGTAAAGGCCATCCCCCGACCGGCGTTGTTCAGGAGCAGTCTGTCAGCCAGTTCCTGCAGCAGCACGCGCGACTGTTCAAGCGGCATTGTGCTCAGCAGTACGCTCTTTTCCGTTTGCCCCAGACCGAGATAGTGCAGAATGCTGCGTGTGGCCGTTCCCAGTCCATACGTCACGAGATTGAACGTCACACCTGCCTCGGTGAAAAGCCGCGCCGCTTTTTCCTCGTCAGAACGGTTGACCGTCGTTACCATGAGCACCAGTGGCGCGCTGGCGGGAATGGCATGTGCCATAGGCTTGTCCTTTGCCTAAAACTCGATAATGTCGATCTCAGGCTCGACTGTTTCGACTTCTTCCGGCATCTCGAGTTGTACCTGTCGCAGCCTGATCGTATACAGCATTCCGAGAATCTGAACCGTTACCAGAGGCATCATGGCGATCAGCCCGATAATACCAAAAGCGTCGGTCAGCAGGTTGCCGCCCACGGCTTCTGAAACGCCAATGGTAAATGGGAGCAGGAACGCGGCGGCCATCGTTCCCGCGGCGACTCCACCCGAGTCGAACGCGATTGCCGTGAACATCTCCGGTACGAAGAAGGTCAGAGCCAGTGCGACAGCGTAGCCGGGCAGCAGGAAAAACCAGATGCTCGTGCCCATCAGAATACGCGCCAGCGCCATCACGAGCGCCAACCCAACGCCGACGGACAGACTCGCCATCATCATATTTCTGGAAATTGCGCCGCTCGTGATTTCTTCCACCTGCTTGTTCAGGACAAGCACTGCCGGCTCTGCCGCAACGACAACGAAGCCGATGATGAAACCGATCGGGATGAGAATCCAGTTATTGGAAAACGCGCCGATGGTGGAACCGAGCGCCGTTCCGGCGGGTAGAAAACCGATGTTCACCCCCGCCAGGAACAGCGTCAGCCCGAACATGGTATAGACGATGCCGACGACCATTCTGATGATCTGGCTCGGCGGCAGATGCAGGCGAAGAACCTGATAAACGCCAAAAATGACCACAATCGGGGCCAGAGAAACGCTGATTTCCTGCGCGGAGCGCATCAATTCGCCGGCATATAACTGGAAACCTTCCGCCAGTGTGCCGGCTGTTGGGAGAGGCTCCATGCCATATTCAGCAACCGACGAATCGAAAAACAGGCCCATGATCAACACGGCGATAATTGGCCCGATAGAGGAGATGCCCAGCAGACCAAAGCTATCGGCTTCGGCGCTTCTGCTACCGCGAACTGCGGCAACGCCGCCGCCCAGCGCGAGAATCAGCGGCACTGTGACGGGGCCGGTCGTTACGCCGCCTGAATCGAAAGCCACGGCTAGATAGTCTGGCGCGGCGAGTATGGCAGCCACAAACACGAGGGCATACAGCAGCGTCAGCAGCCACGATAGCCTGATCTGGAGCAGGATACGCAGCAGGGCGATGACCAGAAATGCGCCCCCGCCAATGGCGACGATCAGCACGACCACGATGGTGGGGACGGTGGGAATTTGATTCGCCAGTACATGCAGGTCAGGTTCGGCGGCTGTGACCGCCGCGCCAAGGATGAAACTGGCGGCGACGAGAAACCAGATATTGCGCGACTGGATCAGCCCGGAGCCGATGTGATCGCCCATGGGCATAATCGCCATTTCGACGCCCAGAGCGAAGATGGTCATGCCGGCCAGCAGGAGAACGGCTCCGATCAGAAACAGTAACAGCGTGTTGGATGGCAGGGGCGCAACGAGCACATGCAGCGCGAGTACGATGAAGCAAACCGGTAAAACGGACTGCGCCGATTCTTTCAGTTTTTCGAGCAGGTTTCGTTGCACTCAGCCCTCGCTTTCTACATCTTGTCGCATGGCGCAAGCGTGGCCTCTGGCTACCGAAACGCGGTTATAACGCCGGTGTATTCTCCGGCGGGCCAGAACGCGACTTGTGGTTGGACTGAGTCTACTCTGCGAAAGGCGCTTTTGCAGATGAAGAGCGCCGGCTTCCCGTTCCCTGATTTGTGAGAACGGGGAGCCGCGAGATTGCGGTTGTTATTTTGCTACCAGCACAATCGACGACCGTGGACCGATCATGAAGTGCTTCTGGTCCTCGATCAGCGGTTCCTGATCGACTTCACAGATGATCTGCGGCGCGCCGGGGCTGGTGTTGAGAAACACGTGCCACTTCTTCCGGGACGGCGGCTTTGGCAGTGTCAGTTGTTCTTCTTCCCAGTGCATGTTAAAGGCCACGTACAGGTCGTTGTCTTCCGCCAGACCGCCTTTGGCGTGCTTGCCCGAAAGCATGAACGCGATCAAACGGCTCTTGTCTGAGGTGTCAAGTTTGTTCGGCTTCTTGCCGTGCCACGTGATATCCGCCGCGCCGGCTTCCTTGTAGTCTTCACCGCGCAGGAAATGGCCGTTCCGTAATACCGGGTGGCGGTGGCGGAAAGCGACCAGACGCTTGAAGAAAGTGAAGAGCGTTTCGTTTTTCTCTCGCAGCGTCCAGTCGAGCCAGTTCAGTTCGTTGTCCTGACAGTAGGTGTTGTTGTTGCCCTGTTGCGAGCGTCCGACTTCATCGCCCATCAGCACCATCGGCACTCCCTGACTCATCATCAGGATGGTGAGCAGGTTCATCATCTGGCGCTGGCGCAGCGCGAGAATTTCGGGATCATCCGTTGGCCCTTCGACGCCACAATTCCAGCTCAGATTGTCGTTGTGGCCGTCCTGATTGTCTTCCAGATTCGCCTCGTTATGCTTCTCGTTGTAGGAAACGAGGTCGGCCAGCGTGAAACCGTCATGGGCCGTGATGAAGTTCACCGTGGCGATTGGCCCGCGCCCGGGGTACAGGTCGGGCGATCCGATCAGGCGGTTGCGGATTTCGGCCACCATGTTCTCATCACCGCGCACGAATTGCCGCACCGAGTCGCGGTATTTACCGTTCCATTCGGCCCAGCGCCCGTAGGCGGGAAACATGCCGACATGATAAAGGCCGCCTGCGTCCCACGGCTCTGCGATCAACTTGGTTTTGCCGAGAATGGGGTCGTGCGCTATCAGCTTCATGAGCGGCGGGTCTTCCAGCGGCGTGCCGTCTTCCGCCCGCGCCAGCGCCGAGGCCAGATCGAAACGAAAGCCGTCGATGTGATAGTCGGTAACCCAGTAGCGCAGGCAGTGAATGATGAAGTTCATCACCGCCGGATGGTTGGCGTTGAACGTGTTGCCGGTGCCGCTGAAGTTAAAATAGTAGCCTTCTGGCGTCAGCATGTAATAGGTTTTGTTGTCGATACCCTTGAACGAGAGGGTTGGGCCGTTTTCATTGCCTTCGGCCGTGTGGTTGAAAACGACGTCGAGAATGACCTCGATCCCGTTTTCGTGCAGTGTCTTGACCAACAGTTTGAGTTCATTGACTTCGCCGCCATGCGGTTGGGCGGCATAGCCCGCCTTTGGGGAGAAAAAGTTGATCGTGCTGTAGCCCCAGTAGTTCAGCAGCATCTCGCCGGTTTCGGGGTTTGTGCGCGAGTGTTCAAACTCGTCGAATTCAAAAACCGGCATCAGTTCCACCGCATTGACGCCGATTTCCTTCAGATACGGAATTTTCTCGCGGATGCCCTCGAACGTTCCTGGGTGCAGCACGCCAGATGATTCGTGTCTGGTGAAGCCGCGCACATGCATTTCGTAAATCACCAGATCTTCGATAGGCAGTTGCAGCGGGCGATCATCATACCATTCGAAATTGTCACGGAAAATGCGCCCCCGGTGTGGAAAGGCGTCATGCTCTGCTGCCTGTTGCCCCCATACAGGGCGTCCCGTTACGGACTTCGCGTATGGGTCAAGCACGATGGTGTCGGGGTCGAAACGGTGACCGTTTTCGGGGTCGTTCGGGCCATACACGCGCAGGCCGTACTCAATGTTCTCGTAGTCGAGATTCTTGACCTTGACGGTGAAAACGTTGCCGATGCGGCCGTTTTCCGGGAACGGGATCTCGGCAATCGGGTGCGGCTGGCCTTTCTCGAACAATACCAGTGTCGCGGCGTCGGCATGGAGCGAGAAGAACGAGAAGTTCACGCCGTCCGGCATGACCGTCGCTCCAAAGGGTAGGGCCTGACCTTTTTCAGCTTCAAACATATGTGTGCCTTGTGATGACGTTTCGGTAGCGGTTGCGGCCATTGCAATTCCTCGGGCATTCTTGCGCTAGATGGGGAGAGCAGGCAGGAGACGCGGGGTGACTGCCGGTGTCCGGAGCGATTTCATGGCGCTCACTGCGCTGGCATTCTGAAGGTGACTGGCTCGTCACGTTCGTGGTCGATATCTCCCGGGTTGTTAGAGGGGCCAGCGCTTGTGTATAAGCTGATAATTCAAGTATAGTTATTAACTGTGTAATGTCAATGTGTTGGGCGTGTGCTCGACAGCGGCCATGCCGAACATAAAGGAGCGCCAGCGATGCCCGCCGAGAAGCCGGCGACGGCTGAGGCCGGAGACACCGATGCCGAACGGTCGCCAAACCGGGAGTTTGCCATCGGTCTGGCCCGCGCCTTTGCCGGAGCGGTGATCTTCGCTTTGCCGCTGCTCATGACGATGGAGATGTGGGCGTTCGGGTTTACGCTGGCCCCGTATCGCCTGATGGTGTTCATCGTGCTGACGATACCGCTGCTGGTGGGCATGGCCCATTTTCTCGGTTTCGAGCCGACGTTCGATGCTCAGGAAGACGTGGTTGATGCGTTTGTGGCCTATGCCGTCGCCTTTATCGCTGCAGCGTTCGTGTTGCTGCTCCTCGGCGTCATTCAGCCGGGCATGTCGGGGCGCGAAATTGTTGGCAAGATCGCGCTGCAAGCGATTCCCGGCGCCATTGGCGCGCTGCTCGCGCAGAGCCAACTGGGTATGGAGAACGAAGAACAGAAGTCGCGGGAGCGCAATGCGGGCTATTTCGGCGAACTGTTCTTCATGGCGGTCGGCGCGTTGTTTTTTGCGTTCAATCTCGCCCCAACCGAGGAGATCATTCTCACTGCTTTCCATCTCTCCGGCCTGAGTGCGCTGGTTCTGGCACTGGTGTCGCTCGTCATCATGCACGCGTTCGTCTACGCCGTGAATTTCTCAGGTCAGGCGTCGATCCCGGCAGATAAGCCGGCGTGGCTGGTGTTTCTGCGCTATACCGTCGTCGGGTATGCGCTGGTTCTGCTCATCAGCCTGTTCGTCTTGTGGGCCTTTGGCCGCACCGAAAACAACAGCTTGTACGAGAACGCGCTCTCTGTCGTCGTGCTCGGCCTTCCCGGCGCAATCGGCGCGGCAGCGGCCCGCCTGATCCTGTGAGAGGGCGTGACATGGCTGGCGACGACGCGCCGCGCGACGCGGAAAGCGGGCAGAAGGGCGCGGGTGCGAACGACATTCCGCCGCTGGAATGGGCAGTCGCCATGCTCGGCGCGGGTCTTGTGATTGCGACGCTGGGGTATCTGCTTCTGCTTGGGATCGGCCACGGGCAATCACCTCCCGACCTGCAAATTACCGTTCAGGCATACACAGCCGTCGAAAGTGGCTATCTGATCGAGTTCGAAGTTTTCAACCGGGGCTATCAGCCTGCCGCGCAGGTCACGGTGCAGGGCAGTCTGCGTGCTGGTGACATCGAAATCGAGACGAGCGAGACGACGCTGGATTATGTGCCATCGCAGTCGTGGCGCGGCGGCGGGTTGTATTTTGCGAACGACCCCCGGAGCTATACGCTTGTTTTGCGCCCGCTCGGCTACCAGCGGCCTTAAGGTCGCGGCCCTCTATTCGGACGGGTTGAGCGTCACCGGGACATAGGCCGTTGGGAAAACGACCCGGTCATTATGTAACGCCTCGATCACCACCAGCCCCGGCGTATCGGGAGCGACATCTTCGGGCAGTTCGAGCGTGAACGTGACGCGCGAAAGCGCTCCCGGCGTAAATTCGGCTGCGCGGGAGGTTCTGGCATAGACGGTCGCCGCGTCCGGGCTGATAACGTGGATGCGCCATTCGCGCACCGGATAGGGCCGCACATGCGGGTTGCCAAAGGTCGCGGTGACGGTCACGGTCTCCGCGCCGGACGTTACTGCTGCATCGACCACATACAGGCGGCCCGTGCTGGCGACTTCAAGCAGCGAGGCGAACTCCGGCGGCTGTGCCTCGGCTTCGGGCGTTAATGGCGTAACCGCTGCGTCACCGTCTGCTCCAAAGGCGCGCGCAGCCCACGTTGCGCCGGCTTCGACCGCCCGGGCCAGCGCTGCTTCGGCGTCATTCAGCCGCCCCGCGTCGCGGGCGATTTCCGCCTCTATCAGCGCATGCATCTGCGCGGCGATATTGTCTTGCCAGCGGTCGGGATGGAGGAACCGGTTGGCGGCCACTGCGTCGGGATCGGTGGCGGGCGCGAGAATGTCCAGCGCGCGCTGTGTCTGGCCCTGCACCAGCGCCAGCGAAGCGCGTGTGACGAGGTCGCGCGGGTCAACCTCCGCGCCGGCGATGCGATTCTGCCAGCTTTCGGCGGTTTCCCAGCGCCCTTCGGACATTAACAGCGCTACCCGCGCGCGTACCGCGTCCGGCTGGTCATAACTGGCAAGCCGGTCCCATGCGGTGGCATTGCGCTCGGTCGCTTCGATCACCCGGTCGAGTTCCGGCGCATCCAGAAGATAGAAGAAGGGTTCGGTCAGCAGCGTTCGCGCGGCCAGAACGGCCGTATTGGCGGCTTTGCTCGACAGCGCAGCCAGCAGCACTTGCTCGCCGGCTTCTGGCGCGCCCAGTGCGACGTGAGTCCCGGCCAGCGCATCGGTGATGAGCGCCTGTTCCGGATAGGCAGCGTTCAGCCACTGCCATAAGGGCAGGGCTGCGCTGTCTTGCGCCGCGAGCAGCAGGGAGAACGCCTGCCCGTATACCGCCAGATCGTCATCGCCCAACGCCTGCCAGCGTTCGGCTATCGCCAGCCAGTCGGGATTGCCGGGCTTGCCGGTGTCAAATGCTTTGCCGGTCCAGCGCTCGGTCAACTGGCTTGTGTAGAGCCGGTTCATCTCCGCGAACAGTTCGTCACGCGCATCCGCTTCGAGGCCGGAGGCGTTTACGCGGAAAATCTCGTAGCCGGGCGACGAACCGAGATGCTCGAAGCGATCCGGTTGCATCACCATCTGCGGCAACCGGCTCAGGTCCGCGCGCATGACGATATGTGTCACGCCTGTCTCGCGCAGAAAAGCGAGGTCCTGGCTGTCGAGCCAGGGCGCGGGTGGGTTTTCCTCGCTCATGAAGCGTGCTGTGGGAGCGTAATTCGGGTTGCTATTCGGACGCGCGCCGGTAATCAGCGTTCGCGGCACGCTTTCGGTGATGAAATTCCCGACATCGTTCGGAGACACGATGATATGTCGCCCTTGTTGGGGCAGAAGATCGCGCAGGACGTCCGTCATTTGCAGGTCGGCAGGCTGCACATCACGGCCAAGCTGTAGAGCGTTCGATGCCCTGATCTGGTCGCGCGCGCTGGCAGGGATGGGAAAAGGCTCCAGCAGCAGCGCCAGCATCGCGGCTGCGGCTGCGGCTGCCACGACCAGATTGGCCTGCCATGTTCTGTTTCCCGCGACCGCCGATAACAGGCTGTGGGCTGCCCAACCCAGAATGACGCCGACGGGGACGGCAAAAATCAGGCTGGCAATGACAGTTGGCGATGTCAGGCCTGTCACAATCGGCGTCAGGCCGGGGGTGAACAACAGGATCATGGTTGTGGCCGTTGACGCAAAGACATACTTCGCGGTCAGGCTGCGCCGCCAGTACAGGCCTGCCAGCAATCCAAGGGCCGTCGCCACGATAATCGCCGGGTGATAAAAAACGCTCTTCGGGCTGACGATATAGGTGTCGCCGATAAGCGGCACGTTGGACAGCGGCAGCAGGTCTCCGCGCGGGTCGCCTGTTGGCTCATCCTCGTCAATGGGGGCCGCGTCCGCATCGACAAGCGGCACGCCGGTCGATGCAACCTGTGGTATGGCAATCCGGCCGCGCTGCGTGCGTTGAATGTAGGGCATGCCGAACAGCACGACGCAGACAAGCCCAAGGGTGAACGCCTGCGCGAGTCGCTGGCGTGTGGGTTGCGCCAGCCACCACAGGATGGTCGTCGCGCCAATCGTGTACAAAAACGTCATGATCGGGCGGGCGTGTAAGATGCTGAGCATGCCCCCGATCAGGAAAACCAGCAGCAGATGACGGGCAGACGGACGCCGCAGGTAAGCGGCCGCCGCCATGAGCGCCAGCGGAGCGCCGATGGCTGTCGCCATCGTCCGCAACGTATTGACCTGAAACAGCGAAAACTGGCCGATAACCAGCGTGGACTGGCGGTAGACGAGACCATCAACGGTCATCAGCCCGACCAGCGTCAGCGCCGCGGCGCTGAGAACGGCCGTGCGCTCGTTGCGGGAAAGCTCATAGGCCATGCCAAAGACCGCCAGCGGCGCTGTCCAGACGAACAGCGGCGTCAGGTGATACCAGATGATGTCGGCTTCGGATAGGCCGGAAGTCATCGCCCACGCAGCGTGGTTATAGGTCCAGCCGTCGAAATCCCAGCGGGTGGCGCCGTAATGGACATTCAGCCGCCGGCTGTCGATGGTGGGGTCGTCGGGATCATGCGCGAGCCAGTTGGCGAGTTCGACAAAGACCGTCTGGTCTTCATAACCGCTGAAGCGGAAGCGGTTGCGCTCGATGCCGACGGCCAGCACGATGGCGCAGCTCAGTAAAAGCAGCAGGTAGAGTGGGAGGCGACTCCACTCAAATTGCCACGGCTGCGCTTCATCCTCGTCCGGGCGAGAGGGCAGCAGGGCCAGAACAGCCATGAGGCCGTGCAGCAGAAGCAGGTAGTGCGGAACCGGGACCTGAAGCAGCCGCGCTGCGCCGCCCAGCGTGATTGTCAGGGCCAGACCGGCGGCCAGTACCCATACGAAGCGCATGACCGGATGGGCCACGCGGTCTTTTCCGAGCGCTCGCGCGAGCAGATAGCCGGGCAAATAGACCAAAAACAGCACCGTCAGCGGCAGCGCCGCTTCATGTCCGTAAAATGGGCGACTTAGCGTAAAGGCCAGCGACAGCAGGACGAGGCTGATGCGAAGCAGGGTCGGGAGCGCCCGCCCGGAAGCGGTGAAGGTCATCGTGTGAACGGAATCCTCTGGCCGTAGGTGTGGTTGTTATCGCAGGTGATTATAGTGGCATTATGGCCGCGCCCATTGTACCCGTTCTGCTGCCTGCTTCCAGACGCAAGCTCGCCCATGGCCTGCCAGGACATTCCTCCACAATCGGGAACCGAATATCACATGCCGCCGGTTGGCCACGCCGTTTTGCGGGCGCGCGATGGTAAACTAATTGCTAACGATCTGAGTACACGCAAACCGGAGCCGGCTGGCACAGCTTCCGGGCCGGTGAAGAGGTGAACCTGACTATCATGAATTTCGACATGCTGCCCCCTCGCTCGCAACTTGTCGAGGTGCTGACGCGCATCTACAACCAGGGGCTGACGACGACCTCTGGCGGCAACCTGTCGATTCTCGATGACAACGGCGATCTTTGGATCACGCCCTCAGGTATCGACAAGGGGGCGCTGTCTCCTGAAGACATCGTCTGCGTCCGCGCCGATGGCACGATCGTTGGCCGCCATAAGCCGTCGGTGGAATACCCGTTCCACTGGATGATCTACCGCGCCCGTCCGGACCTGAGAGCGCTGGTTCACGCGCATCCGCCCGCGCTGGTTTCGTTCAGCATCGTGCGCAAGACGCCGAATACCTGCATTACCCCACAATCGCGCGACATCTGCGGGCTTGTCGGCTACGCGCCGTACGCGCTGCCGGGCAGCGAAGCGCTGGGCGAGCAGATCGCGGCGACGTTCTCGCAGGGTTTCAATTCGGTATTGCTGGAAAATCATGGCGTCGTGACCGGCGGCCAGAACCTGACACAGGCGTTCCAGCGCTTTGAAACGCTGGAGTTCTGCGCCCAGATCAACCTGCTGGCGGCAAAGCTCGGCAACCTGCAGACTCTGACCGATGACCAGATTCGGCTGTTCTATCATTCCGATCACCACCTGCCGGAATTTGTTCCCGAACGGCATTCGAGCCGCGAACTGGAACTGCGCCATGACATCTGTCGTTTTGTGCGCCGCGCTTATGCCCGCCGCCTGATGATCAGTACCGGAGGCACGGTGTCCGTCCGCGTGCAGGACGACACTTTCCTCATCACGCCTTTTGGCGTCGATCGCTATTACCTGAACCCGGAGGATATCGTGCTGGTTCAGGACGGCAAGCGAGAGGCCGGCAAGCTGCCCAGCCGCGCTGTTAAGCTGCACCAGCAGATTTATCGCGACCATCGCGACATCGACTGCATCATGACGGCGCAGCCGCCAAACGCGACTACCTACAGCATCGTCAGCCGGAAATTCGACACGCGCACGATTCCCGAAAGCTATATCGTGCTGCGTGATATTCCCATTGCGCCTTACGGCCTGACCTATACCGATCCGCGCGCCATTTCGGCCATGATCCGGCCAGACGCGCCGGTCATTCTGCTGCAAAACGACGCGGTGCTGGCAACCGGAAAGAGCCTGTTGCAGACGTTTGACCGGCTGGAGGTCGCCGAATTCAGCGCTCAGGCGTTGATCAACAGCCTGCATCTCGGCGAACTGGTGCCGATTGCGGACGAAGAACTGCGCGATCTGCGGAGGCAATTCAAGCTGTCGTGAGGCAGTTGCTCCAGCCTCAGGACGGCAACAACTTGCCAGTTTATTTCCCACTCTTACAATTGACAGCGGCAAGCCACCGGAATGCGCCTGCACGCCGGTGGCTGAGCATGTATGGATAAATCAAGGAGCCCAGAGTGCTGCACGCTTCCCGCCTGACCTCTCGTAAAATCACCCGCCGCCTGCAACTGATACGCCCGCTGATTTACCGGCGACAGCAGCCGCTGCCGGATTTCCGTTTTCTTGAGCTGCCGGGGCCGGAAAAGACACCCTACGTACAGCCGGAAGTGGACGACTCGGACTGGACGGTTATCCCGGCCAACAGCTACTGGGCCGGGCGGCTGACAAATTTTGTGTTACGCACGCAATTCGCGCTGCCGGAGGGTTGGACCACAGACGCGCCGGTCATGCTGTATCTGCCGCTGGGCGAACCGGGCGATTTTTCGCACCCGGAAGCCCTGATGTATATCGACGGCGAGCCGTATGCCGCCTGCGACCGGCATCATCAGGAAGTTCGTCTGTCCGAACGCTGGCTGGATGGCGCGACGCACACGCTTGCTCTGCACGGCTGGACTGGCTTGCACGCCGCGCCGTATCCCCGCCTGCCGCACGCGCGCCTGTTCATGCAGCAGTGCGCGCTCGTTCAGGTCGATCAACCGACGCGCGATTTCGTGGCGCGCGCGCGTGTAGCGCTCGGCGTAGCCGAGTTGCTCGACGAGGATGATCCGGCGCTCGGTCGCCTGCTCAACGCGCTGGACGCTGCGTTCATGTGCCTCGACCTGCGCGAGCCGTTTGGCGATCACTTTTATGCCTCGGTGCCGTATGCGGCCCAGACACTGGAAGAAGGCATCCGCGCGGCGGGCGCGCCACTCGATGTGGATGTGATCGGCGCGGGGCACGCGCACATCGATGTCGCGTGGTTGTGGCCGCTGGCGCAGACGCGGCAGAAGGCTGCGCGCACGTTCTCGACCGTGCTCCGGCTGATGGAAGACTTCCCTGAATATCATTTCACGCAGAGCCAGCCCCAGCTTTACCGGTACGTCGAAGAGGATCAGCCCGCGCTGTTCGAACAGATCCGCGAGCGCGTGGCCGAGGGCCGCTGGGAAGTGATCGGCGGTTCGTGGGTCGAGCCGGATTGCAACGCCAGCGGGGCCGAAGCGTTGGTGCGGCAGTTTCTGCTTGGCAGGCGATATTTCCGGGAGCGCTTTGGCGACGTCGAGACGCCTGTTTTCTGGCTGCCCGACACGTTTGGTTATCCCTGGGCGCTGCCGCAGTTGATCGCGCGCGCCGGCATTCGATACTTCATCACGCACAAGATTAGCTGGAACCAGTTCAACCGCCTGCCTTATCAGACGTTCTGGTGGCAGGGTCTGGATGGCACGCGGGTGTTGACTCATTTCATCACGACGCCTGAGTTTCCGCCTTCCGTCGATCTGCCTTATTCAACGACCTATAACAGCCAGATGCGTCCGGTGGAGCTGATCGGCACCTGGCGTAACTACTTGCAAAAAGAGCAGAATTCGCAACTGCTGACGGTCTATGGATATGGCGATGGCGGCGGCGGCCCGACGCGGGAGATGCTGGAGGACGCTCGCGCGCTGGCCGAGCATCCGGGCGCGCCCCGGCTGCGTCTGGGGACGGTGCGCGACTTTATGCGCCATGTCGAGGCCAGCAGCGCTGCTCTTCCGGTCTGGAACGGTGAGCTTTATCTCGAATATCATCGCGGCACGTATACCAGCCAGGCCCGCACCAAACGCAATAATCGCAAGGCCGAAATTGCCCTGCACAATGCCGAGTTCCTCGCCGCCTGGGCTGCGCTAACGGCCGGTTACCGCTATCCCCATGACGTGCTAAACCGCGCCTGGGAGCTGGTGTGCCTGAACCAGTTCCACGACATTTTGCCGGGCTCGTCAATCGGCGAGGTTTACGTTGACAGCCAGCGCGACTATGAGGCCATTTTTGCGCTGGCCGAGCAGGTGCGTTCCGAAGCGCTGGCAGCGCTGGCACGTCGCCTGCCCGCCGGAGCAGACGTGCTGGTCATCAATCCGACGCCTTTTGGCGGCAGGCGGCTGGCGTTCGTTCCGGAAGCGAGCGGCGTATCATTTACGCTGGAAACGTCCGGGCAGCCGCTGGTTTCGCAGGCCGTGGATGGCGGCGTGTTGGTCGATGTGCCGCACGTCGATGCTTACGGCGCGATTACGCTTTCGCAGGCAGCAGAGGCGGCGGCGTCTCCGGAGGACGCGGTCACTGCATGGCAGCAGGGCGATCTGATCGTGCTGGAGAATGCCGTGCTGCGCGTCGAGATCGACAGCAACGGCGATGTGGTGCGCGTTTTTGACCGCGAGGCGGAGCGTGAAGTTCTGGCTCCGGGCCAGCGGGGCAATATCCTGCAGGCGTTTGAAGACCGCCCGTTGAATTTCGACGCCTGGGACATCGACATTTTCTTCGAGGACAAGCAGTGGGAGGCCGAACCGGCCTATCATATTGCCGTCATCGAAACAGGGCCGCTGCGCGCGGCGGTTGAAGTGCGACGGCGGCTGGACCAGAGCGACATTCACCAGCGCATTTATCTGTACCGCAATTCGCGGCGCATCGACTTCGACACGTGGGTCGACTGGCGCGAACGCCATGTGCTCCTCAAGGCTGCGTTTCCGGTCGATATCCTCAGCCCGACGGCGACCTATGACATCCAATGGGGCAACATCGAACGCCCGACTCATCGCAATACATCCTGGGACTGGGCGCGGTTTGAGGTGTGCGCGCATAAGTGGGCCGATCTCAGCGAGGGCGACTACGGCGTCAGCCTGCTGAACGATTGCAAGTATGGCTACGATGTTCACGACAACGTCCTGCGGCTGACGTTGCTTAAGAGCGCGACCGAGCCGGACCCGAACGCCGATTTGGGTGAGCACCGTTTTACCTACAGCCTGTTGCCACACCGGGGCGACTGGCGCAACGGCACGGTCGCCGAAGGCTATGACCTTAACAATCCGCTGGCCGGCATCCGCGTGACCGGCAGCGGCAACGGCGCTCAGCCGCTCGATCTGTCCGCGCTGGTGTCGGTTGATCGCCCCAACGCGATCATCGAAACGGTGAAGCTGGCGGAAGACGGCAACGGCGTGATCGTCCGGCTTTATGAGAACGAGCGCACGCGCGGCCCGGTCAGGTTATCGACCTCATTCACGCTCGCGGAGGTTTGGGAATGCAACCTGCTTGAAGAAAACGAGCAGGCGCTTGCCATCGAGGATGGCGGGACGGCGCTGATCCTGAACCTCACGCCTTATGCCATTCGCACGCTGCGGCTGGTTCCTCGCTAACCACGAGCACTGGCCTTCACTCGAAGATGATCCCAATTCCGGGTGAAGGCCAGTCTTTTCATCGTAATTCAGGTTGTAGTTTATAATGAGGGCGCTGGCGCGGTTTTGTTTACCCGCGCAACCTGTGTACGAAGGAGAAGCGCCCTCATGCGGCCAGTCTGTTTTTCGCGCTCGAACGCTGCACCACCTCCGGCGCGCGCCTGTCGCCACCTGTTGTTTGTCCTGCTGTCGCTGCTTGTCATTCTGCCGCAACTCGTGGCGGCGCAGGAGAAGCCACCCGCCACGCCGGATTCGGGCGGCATCCGCTTTGACGTTTATCCCCATCCATACTCGCGCGGGGCGCTGGCCTATTCGCTTGGTGATCGCTGGGACCGCACTGATCTGACGTTCTATTTCCGTAAC
>QGUR01000077.1 GCA_003242205.1 Chloroflexota bacterium
CCCCTGCACGAATGCTTAACTGACATCGGGAAAACCACGGGGTCCGCAACTGTCAAAACATGCGCCGGGTTGTATACACGAGCGTTACGGAATTGTTCCTGAAAAGCGGCGGCATCAAGGGCGAGCCGCCGTTCCACCAGAGCGCGGGCGAGTTCTGCACTGGAAAGCGGGGTTTCGCGTTCGAGGAGATAGTTGGTGAGATACTCGATATCGTCGTCGGTTACGGTGAAATTGCGCGCCCAGTGATGGCCTGGAATCAAATTACACACTCCAAAACAAGGTCTGGTGGGGTTATTATCGCCTGAATGCGGGTGATGGAATTGCAAACCGATTTGTCATTATACTGTAGCCTCGGCTGTGTTTGCAAGCGTTGGGTTGACCGTCACATGGCCGTCAGTTATACTTGAGCGTCGTATTTTCCGGGAAATTTCACAGGGCAAGAAAGACCGATGTCTACCAAGCGCACCTATCAACCGAAGATTCGCCGTCGCCAGCGTGTACATGGTTTCCGCCAGCGTATGGCGACGAAGAACGGCCGCCGCGTGCTGAAGGCGCGTCGCGCCAAGGGCCGTCATGTGCTGACCGTCCAGCGGGTACACGTAAAGAAGGTCAATTGGAACGCGACGAAATAAGCGCGACACGCTGAATGCAGTCGCGCCTCCGCCTTCGCGACACCCGTGATTTCGAACGCCTGCGGCGGGAGGGGCGTGTTTATCACCAGCGCGGGTTGACGTTAAGTGTCGCGCCGAACGAATTGCCGCACAATCGCTATGGATTTATCACCGGCAAAGGGCTGGGCAAAGCAGTACAGCGCAATCGGGTGCGCCGTCTTCTACGCGAAACCGTACGAGAGTTGCATCCCCGTCTTCGTTCAGGGCACGACATCGTCCTGATCGCCCGGCGTCCACTGGTCGGGCAACCTTTCGTTGTCGTTAAACGTATAGTGAGTGAACTGCTGTACCAGGCCGGATTAGTGGAAAGTGATGTGCTGGAGTGAAGCATCTGGCCCTCGCCCTCATTCGCTTCTATAAGCGATTTATCTCTCCGCTGCTGCCACCGAGCTGCCGGTTCGAGCCGACATGCTCGGTTTACACTTATCAGGCAATCGAAAAGTACGGCGTCATCAAAGGCGGATGGCTCGGCATTAAGCGCATTTCGAGGTGCCATCCGTTAAATCCGGGTGGCTACGATCCGGTTCCGTAACGAGGAGACTCTGTTGGAGCGTTCTGTTAAAACCATTCGCCACCGTTTTGGTGGGATGTTACTGGCCCTGGTGGGCCTCGTACTTCTGGGCGCCTGCGGCCCGGTACACATCGATCCCCGATGGTCATCCATCAGCACGATTTCGGGGGATCAGATTCTGCTGGCTTTTGGCGACCGGCTATCGCTGGTCAACGCCACAGATGGCAAAGCCGTGCCGCTGGTAGACGCGCAGGGCAACATTCGCCTTGATCCCGAAGGTAACCCGCGTGTCTGGGACGTGCGTCACGAGGGTAACGGGCAAACCCGTTTCTATAACTCGCCCGTGTTGCTCGATGAAGACACTTTGCTCGCGCCGTCGTATGACCGCCGGCTGCTGACGATTGACCTACCCGTCGCCCGAGTCGATGGCCCGCAACGAGAGCTTGAACAAAATCTGGTTTCGTCGCCTGTCATCGGCGATGGCCTGATCTATCAGGGGCTTGCCGATCACGATCTCGTCGCGTTGGATGCCAGTAATATGCAGGAAGTCTGGCGCATCCCCACCGGACACGGCGTCTGGGCCGATCCGCTGCTGGTCGAGGATACGCTTTACTTCACTTCAATGGATCACTTCCTCTATGCGGTCAACGCGCAATCCGGCGAACTGCTGTGGAAATCCGACCTGCAGGGCGCGCTCACGTCAACGCCTGTCTACAACGACGGACACCTCTATGTTGGCGGTTTTGCCAAAAAAGTGTTTGACGTTTCGGCGGAAACAGGCGAAATTCTGGCGGAGTATCCGACTGCCGAATGGGTCTGGAGCGCGCCGACCCTCGTGGACGGCGTGTTATACGTGTCCGACCTTGCGGGCAAGGTCTACGCGCTGGAGACAAGCAACGGCCTGACAGAAAAGTGGCAGACGGCGGCAGCGACTCGCGCCATACCGCCCTCACCGCTGGTTGCCGAAGACGTCGTGGTGGTCGGATCGCGCGATCAGAAGATTTACTGGCTGAACCGCGAAACCGGTGAAGTCATCGACAGCAAGGATGTCGCGGGAGAAGTGCTTGCCAATCTGTTGCTGATTGAACCGGGCGAGGACTCCAATGTCAGCGAGCCGCTGGTCATCGTCAGTACTTCAGCGCCACAGGAGCTGCTGGTTGCGTTCACGCTGGAACGCGGCCAACGGGTCTGGGCCTACGGTCGTTAGACGGGTTTAGGAGAACCAGAACACAATGTGGGATTTCATAATTAACCCCTTTGTCACCACACTGACATTTTTGTACTCGATCCTCGGCCAGAATGTCGTGCTGGCGATCGTAGTCTTTACAGTGTTGGTGCGGCTGATCACCTACCCGCTGACCATCCAGCAGCAGCGCTCGACCAAGGCGATGCAGCAGCTTCAGCCGGAACTGAAGAAGCTGCAGGAAAAGTACAAGAACGACCGCGAAAAGCTGGCCCAGGAGCAGATGGCGCTATACCGCCAGTACGGCATCAACCCGTTTGGCGGCTGTCTGCCGCTCTTCATTCAGTTGCCGATCATGCTGGGGCTGTATCAGGCGATCATTTTCGCGCTGGCCGCAACGCCCTACCAGTTGATCGAGCTTTCGGGACGCCTCATCATTCCCGGGCTGGATACGCTGGTGCCGCTGCAAAACACGTTCCTTGGCCTTAACCTGACGCAGCCGCCGAACCCGGCGAACGTTATCTCGTTCGCGCTGCCGATTCTGGTTGTCGTGACGACGTGGCTGCAATTCAAGATGACCATGCCGTCCACGCCGCCCAGTTCAGACGGCAAGCCCAATCAGGGCGCGGCCATGACGCAGTCGATGAGCACGATCATGCCGATCATGTACGGCTTCTTCGCGCTTCAGTTCTCCGTCGGTCTGTCGATTTACTTTATCGTTTCCAACATCCTCGGTATTATTCAGTACGCTTTGATGGGCAAGACCTCCATCAAGCCGGTGAACACCACCGACAGCGGCGACACGAACACCAACCGGCAGACTGGCTCGACGCCGGCCGTCATCGAAGCCAAGCCGTCCCGACCGAAGTCCAAGGCCCAAACCGGCAAGACGCCGGCCAAGCCATCAAAGGCCAAGTGATCGCCTGTGAATAATGGTCTCGCGGGTGCAGCCGTTTGCACCCGCTTCATGCAAGGGTAACTTCTTACCATGAGTTCAGAACGCTCCATCGAAGTAACCGGCGAGACCGTCGAAGAAGCCATCGGGAAAGGTCTGGCGGAGCTCGGCGTTAGCCCGACTGAAGTCATTGTTGAAGTGCTGGAAGAGCCCAGTCGCGGCGTCTTTGGCATCGGCGCGCATCCGGCGCGCGTGCGGCTGCAGCTTCTGAGCGTGCCCAAACCACCACCGCCGCCGCCAGCCCCTGCGCCTTCACCCGAACCCGCCAGCGCTCGCCCGGAGCAGCGCCAGCGACGCCCATCGCGCCCTCAAACCCCACCTGAAATCATCGAGGTTCCGGACGATGAGGAAGAAGACGTCGAATCGCTGCTCCACGAAAGTTATGAAGACGTCCCTGAGAATGAGATGGACGAGGAGGCAGCGGTCGGACAGGTCGTTCTGAATGAGCTCCTGGAACGCATGCGGGTACGCGCCTCCGTGGTCGTTCGCCGGGCGCGCCCGACGCGCGAGGGCGAGGCTGCCCCTTATGTGCTCGACGTGACCGGCGGCGATCTGACCCGGTTGATCGGCAGGCGCGGCGAAACGCTTGCATCGCTGCAATACATCACGCGCCTGATTACCAGCCGCGAGCTTCAGCGCCGCGCCAACATCATCGTCGACATCGACGGCTACAAGGCCCGGCGCGCGCGCATGTTGCGCGGGCTGGCCATGCGAATGGCCGATCAGGCAGTCGAACGCGGGCGCACGGTATCGCTGGAACCCATGCCGCCGCACGAACGCCGCATCATTCATCTGGCGCTGCGCGACCGTGACGACGTTTCGACGCGCAGCGTTGGCGAAGGCAGCGCGCGCAAAGTGACCATCGTGCCAAAGAACGCTCAATGATCCATACGCCGGATTATCTGCTGATCGGGCACTTGACGGCGGACCTGACGCCAAACGGGCGGTCGCTGGGTGGCACGGTTTCCTTCGCCGCCCGGACCGCCCATGCTTTTGGCCTCCACACAGGCATCCTGACGAGCGCCGCCAGCGACGAGCCTTTCATCGAGCAACTCGCGCCGTACGCCGAGGTTCGCTCCATCCCTGCGGCGCACACCAGCACCTTCGAAAACATCTACGACGAGCGCGGCAAACGCGTGCAATATGTGCGCGGCGTCGCCAGCAAGCTCCACGCCGGACACGTGCCGCCAGAATGGCACGCCGCGCCTCTGGTGCATCTGGCCCCGCTGACCGACGAAGTCGACCCGCAGATCGCACGGCTGTTCAGCGGCTCGACCGTGCTGCTCACGCTTCAGGGCTGGCTGCGCCGCTGGGATCAGGACGGGCGCGTGCATTTCAAGCGCTGGTTCGACCCTGAAGTGCTGCGCCATATCGACATGGTCGTGTTTAGCGAAGAGGACATCGCGCCAGCGCCGGAGCTTGAGGCGCTGTTCGCGCACGCCGTACCCCACCTGTTCGTGACACGAGCCGAACGCGGTGGAACCTATTACCATCGCGGGCAGCCTATCCCGTGGGACACGCCACAGGTTCCGGTCGTCGATGCGACCGGCGCGGGCGATGTCTTCGCGGCGGCCGTTCTTGCCGGGCAGCATCTGCTGGACAGCAACCTCGAGGCGGCCACGCGCGTCGCCGCCGTGCTGGGCGCGAACGCGGTCACCCGGCGCGGGATCGACGGCACACCTACCCCGGCTGAGGTGGAGAAAGCGCTGGCTGCCGTGCGCCAAAACGCATAAGGACGACAGCTCCTCGTGGACTTCATCGACCGTATCCTTTACAACGCCAACATCATCACGCAGGACAGCGCGAAGCCGCGCGTTTCCGCGCTGGCCATCATGGGCGAGCGGATCGTCGCCTCTGGCAGCGATGACGAGATACTGGCGCTCGCGTCTGCCCGAACGATCCGGCACAACCTGAACGGCCTGACCATCATCCCCGGCCTGACCGACGCGCACATCCACTGGCGCATGACTGCCGAGAGCCTGCGAAAGGTCAACCTGTTCGAAGTGCCGGACAAAGCCACAGCGCTTGAACGGGTTGCCGAACGCGCGCGCCAGACGCCTGAAGGAGAGTGGATACGCGGTTTTGGCTGGACGCAGGACATCTGGCCTGACAAGGCCTTCCCCACCGCCGCCGACCTCGACCGCGTAGCGCCCAACCACCCTGTCTATCTGCAATCCAAAAGCATCCATGCCGGTTGGGTAAACAGTCTGGCGCTGCGGCTGGCGGGCATTGACGCCTCGACTCCCGACCCGCCCGGCGGCGCGATCATGCGCGACGCCGATGGCAAGCCGACCGGCATCCTGCTGGAAAGCCCGGCCATGAACATGGTCGCGGAACTGATTCCCGAGCCTACGCCGGAACAACTGGCCGGTATCATGCTCGAAGCGCAACGGCTGGCACTGGCGGCGGGATTAACAGGCATCCACGATTTCGACACCGCCGATAGCCTGCGCGCGCTGCAAGTCATGCGCGAGCGCGGCGAGTTGCGTTTGCGCGTCCTCAAACAGATCACCCTCGACTGGTTCGAGGCGGCGCTGCAAAGCGGGCTACGCCGGGGCTTTGGCGACGACTGGATTCGGATTGGCGGGCTGAAGCTGTTTGCCGATGGCGCGCTTGGCCCGCGCACCGCCTATATGATCGCGCCCTATGAAGGCGAACCGGACAATTTCGGTATCGTCGTCACCGACAAAGAGGAAATGGCCGAGCTGGTCAGCCGGGCGAGTGCGGCAGGGCTGCCTTCAACCATTCACGCCATCGGTGACCGCGCTGTACACGACGTGCTCGATGTTTATGCTGCCGTCCGCCGCGAGGAAGCCGCGCGCGGGGAAACGCCGGACACGCGCCGCCACCGGATTGAGCACCTGCAACTAATCCATCCCGACGATAAAACGCGGCTGGCCGAACTGCGTCTTATCGCGTCGATGCAGCCGATTCACGCGACCTCTGATATGGAAATGTCGGACCGCTACTGGGGAGAACGCAGCCGGTGGGCTTATAACCCGCGCATTCAGATCGATCAGGGTGTTGTCGTCGCCTTCGGCTCTGATTCTCCGGTGGACACCTTCGACCCAATCGCCGGCATTCACGCAGCGGTCACCCGCCGCCGCGCCGACGGTTCGCCCGGACCGGAAGGCTGGTATCCCGAAGCGCGGCTGACAGTCGCCGAAGCGCTGCACGGCTATACCATCGGCCCCGCCTATGCCGCCGGAATGGAGAACCGTCTGGGCCGGCTGGCTCCGGGTTATCTGGCCGATCTGGTAGTGCTGAACGCCGATCCTTTCAACACGCCGCCGGATGAACTGCTGTCGCTCAAAGTGCAGGCCACCATGGTGGGTGGTGTGTGGCAGTATGGCGAGGTCTAATGCTACACTGGCGACATCTCCCTGAGGGCGCTTCTCCGCCCTGACGTTTGCATCCTGAAAGGTTGTTCCATGAGCGACATCAGACTTGAGCGACTGGCCGATATTCTGGTCAATTATTCGACGTCCGTACAACCTGGCGAATGGGTGGGCATTCTTGGCGACACTGCTGCCCTGCCCGCGTTGCGCGCGGTTTACCGGAAGGTCATTCAGGCTGGCGGCTACCCAACGCTCATCCTCAACGACGAGCAGATGTTGCGTACGCTGCTGCGCGAAGGCAACGACGACCAGTTGAACTGGCTCGATCCCAGCCAGTCACTCTATTACGACAAGGCCGATGTCTACATCCGCGTAAACGCACCGTCGAATACCCGTGCCATGACGACCATCGACGCCCGGCGCAACCAGATGTTGCAGAAAGCCCGCCGCCCTTGGCTCGACACACGCATGCGCCGCGCCGCCGAAGGCAAAATGAAGTGGGTCGGAACCATGTACCCGACCGAGGCGCTGGCTCAGGAAGCGGGTATGAGTCTGGAAGAATACGAAGACTTCCTGTATGGCGCGACTTTCGCCGACCGCGAAGACCCGGTGAGCGAATGGCGGAAGATGGGCGAAATGCAGCAGCAGAAAATCGACTGGCTGAAAGGCCGAAAGATTGTCAAAGTCGAGGGGCCAAACGCCGATCTGGAGCTTTCCATTGAAGGGCGCGTGTTCATCAACGCCTGTGGCGAACACAACATGCCCGATGGAGAAATCTTCACCGGCCCGGTCGAAGACTCGGTGAACGGCTGGATTCGTTTCACTTATCCGTCGATTGTCGCCGGGCGGGCCGTAGAAGGCATCGAGCTGCGTTTCGAGCAGGGCAAGGTCGTGGAAGCCAGTTCAAAGACCAATCAGGATTTGTTGTACGCCCAGTTGGACACCGATCCGGGCGCGCGCTATCTGGGCGAGTTCGCCATCGGCACCAACTTCGGCATCAACCGCTTCACCGGCATGATCCTGTTCGACGAGAAAATCGGCGGCACGATTCACTGCGCCATTGGCCGCAGCTATGCCGAGACCGGCGGCAGAAACGAAAGCGCCGTTCACTGGGACATGATCTGCGATATGCGTACCGACAGCACCATCACTGTCGACGGCGATCTGTTCTACAAGAACGGCGAGTTTGTCGTCTAGCCGCCTGGCCAACGGGAGAAGGAGACTGATGAGCGAGCGCGACCTGATGTTCTGCGCCGATTGTTCGCGTCAGGTTGGTGAGCAGTTATTCCATACCGCCCCACGCGCCGATTACTGGCTCCTGATTGAATATGACGCATCGTGGGGAGCAAAAGCGCTGGCTGAAAGCGCGCTGCCCAAACAGATAAAAGCGCGTCTGCAAGCGTGGCAGGACAGGACGCCAAACGCCAAGGTGCTGTTCATCAAGCGGGCGTCGAGCCGCCGCGACAGCGCGCGCGTCTATCTGGCGCACACGCGCGAGGTCGATCCGGTCCTCTACAGGTTCGATCTGGAAGCGCACGCAGACCTGTTGACGCTTGATCTCGATGGTATCACGGCGGGCGACAGCCGCTTCGATGCTCACCGAACGGATGAAAAAGTCTGTCTTGTGTGCACGAATGGCCGGCGAGACGCTGCCTGCAGCCGCTACGGCACGCCCTTCTATCACGCCTTGCGGGGCGTTCTGGGCGAGGCCGTCTGGCAGTCAACCCATGTCGGCGGGCATCGCTTCGCGGCAAACCTGTGTGTTTTGCCGTCGGGAGTCTGTTACGGTTATCTGGACGCCGACAACGCCCACGATGTCGCTGAAGCGATCCTGAATCGTGAAGTGCTAGTCAACAAAACGCGCGGGCGGTCCTGCTATTCCGCCCCGGTTCAGGCTGCCGATTATTACCTGCGCGGCGCAACCGGCGTGACGGCCATTCAGGGCATCCGGCTCGTGAACGAGAACCAGACGGGTGACCAGCAGTGGACCGTGCGGCTGGAGACTCCGCAGGATGGCCGGCTGTACGACGTCCACGTGCGCGCGGCGTTGTCCGACTGGACGGTCTTCGAGAGCACAGGCGACACCGAACCGAAACACATCCTGCAGTACCATTATGTGAGCCACGAGGAAATCACGCCGGGCGGCAAGTAGCCATTCAGCCGGAAAGCACAGGCAAGCAGGGACGGGGCGCGATCATGTCGCCCCGTCCGTTTTCTGGCACAATGGTTGCCGGCTAACCGGCGGGCGACTCGGAAGCGGCGCGATTGACAGACGCCAGATCCCGGAAGCGCACCAGTTCAATCCCGCGTTCGCGAATGCGCGCCTTGATTTCCGGATCGGTCAGCAGGGCCAGTTCGGTTTCGCGGGGCCGGTGATAGGCGCTGATGCGTATCAGTTCGGCGTCAGCGTAACCCGGATGACACATCAGTTCCGTAACGATGTCTGGCTGAAGGTTGTCGATACACTCCAACAGCCGCTGCCGGGTCGCGCCGGAATCGTAAAACGTCAGTTCGATCCGGTCCGTCGTCAGCACACCATACTGAGCGAGCAACGCACTGGCAACAGACTCCAGTTCCGGGCGGATGAACGGGTTGCGTATGGCCACGCCGTACTCCGACGCCAAATCCAGCGCCACGCGCAGCGTATGCTCGTTTCGCATTACCACGTGATGATGGCTGTCGATATGGTCAATCGGGATGCCCGTTTCGAGGAAGCGCTCGATCTGCGCGCGCCATTCGTCCCGAAGCTCAACCGGATTCATCCCCTCGACTGCCTCGATGATTTGCAGCACCGAGTAGAACCGGCCATCGCGCCGGACCAGAGTCGGCACTTTCTCCGGCGGTCGCACCGGTTTGCCCTGAGTCAGCACCAGATGAACGCCAAAACCGAGGTTCGGACACAATTCGCGCCCGAGTTTCAGATCAGCCATGACTGACGGCATATTCATCATCGCCGTGGTCGTCGTGAGAATGCCGTCAAGGTGCGCCCGGCGAATGCCTTCCGAAACGCCTTCAGTCAGCCCGTAGTCGTCCGCGTTTACGATCAGTCGTGTCGCCAACGTATTCAGCCTTGTTGTGGTGTGCCTGCAGGCTCCGAACCCGCAGGGGTTTCTTACGTAGAGTCTTGATGCTTTGAACAGCGGCCGCCGCCGCCGTGAGCGTCGTGAGAATCGGCACGTTATACAGGTGCGCCATGCCGCGAATGAGCTGGCCGTCGCCATGCGCCGTGCCGCCGCGCGGCGTATTGATAATCAGGTCAACTTCGCCCGCGCGAATCGCGTCCACGATATGCGGCGAACCTTCGCTCACCTTGTTCATATCTTCCACATGCAGCCCGACCGAGCGCAGATACTCGGCCGTGCCGCGCGTGCCTACCAGCCGGAAACCCATCGCTTCCAGATCCCGCGCTATCTTCGTCACCGCGCCCCGGTCATATGGATTCACGCTGATAAAGACAGTCCCCTGCTGCGGCAACCAGGTATTGGCCGCGATTTCCGCTTTGGCGAAGGCGTGGCCGTAATTCGAGGCATGGCCCATCACCTCGCCGGTCGAGCGCATCTCCGGCCCCAACCGGGCATCCACGCCTGGAAACTTCTGGAACGGCAGCACCGCTTCCTTAACGAAAAAGCCATCGACGCGCGGCTCTTCCTCGAAGCCCAGATCGGCCAGCGTCTTCCCGGCAGCAATCTGCGCCGCATATCGCGCCAGCGGGTGGCCCGTCGCCTTGCTGACAAAGGGAACCGTCCGGCTGGCCCGCGGATTGACCTCCAAGACGTATACGATTTCGTCCTTTAGCGCGAACTGGATGTTGAACAACCCTTTGACGCCGAGCGCCCGCCCGATGCGGTGGGTATATTCGCGCATGATTTCCATATGATAGTTGCTGATCTTGTACGGCGGCATGACGGATGCCGAGTCGCCGCTGTGGACGCCGGCCTCCTCGATGTGTTCCATGATGCCGCCGATGGTGACGTGCTCGCCGTCGCACAGGGCGTCAACATCGGCTTCGAAGGCGTCATCGAGGAACTGGTCGATGAGCACCGGATGCCCGGTCCACTCTACGTGCTGGTCCAGCCATTCCAGCAACATCTCGTCGTCGAAGACAATCGCCATGCCGCGCCCGCCCAGCACGTATGAGGGACGAACAATAACCGGATAGCCGATCTCGTTGGCGACGGATAGCGCTTCTTCGCGCGACAGCGCCGTCGCGCCTGCCGGCTGCTCGATGTCCAGCTCGCGCATGAGCGTGTTAAAGCGCTGGCGGTCTTCCGCGAGGTCAATCGTGTCGACCGGCGTGCCCCAGATCGGCGCTCCGGCGTCAGCGAGCGCGCGCGCAATATTGAGCGGAGTCTGTCCCCCGAACTGCACCAGCACGCCGTCTGGTTTCTCGCGCTCGATGATGTTCAGCACATCTTCCACGGTCAGCGGCTCGAAGTACAGGCGATCGGCAGTGTCATAGTCAGTGCTTACCGTCTCCGGGTTGCAGTTGACCATGATCGTCTCGTAGCCCAGTTCCTTGAGCGCGAAACAGGCGTGTACGCAGCAATAGTCAAATTCAATGCCCTGCCCGATGCGGTTCGGGCCGCCGCCGAGGATCATCACCTTCTTGCGGCCAGTCGGCTCGGACTCGTCCCCCTCCTCATATGTGGAATAGAGGTAAGGCGTATGCGCTTCAAACTCGGCGGCGCAGGTATCGACACGGTAATACGATGGAACCACGCCCAGCGCTTTACGGCGGGCGCGCACGTTCATTTCCGTTTCGCCGATCAACTGAGCGATATGGGCATCGCCAAAGCCATAGCGTTTCAGCTTCCAGAAGTCACGCTCGTCGAGGCGATCCAGCGTCAGCCGCTTGTGTAGGATGGTCGACTGAATTTTCATGATGTCGGCCAACTGGCGCACAAACCACGGATCGAAGCCGGTTGTATTGACGACTTCATCCAGATCCATGCCGTTATGCAACGCCGCCGCCACCTGAAACAACCGCTGAGCTGTCGGCACGCGCATGGCAGCAGGCGGCGCTTCCAGCATCGTGTGTCCGAAGCCCAACACGCCGATATCGAGCGAGCGAATACCCTTCTGAAGCGCCTCCGGGAACGTGCGCCCAATCGCCATCACTTCGCCGATGGCCTTCATTTGCGGCCCAAGCGTACTGTCCGCGCCGGGAAACTTGGCAAAGTCCCAGCGCGGTATCTTGACGACCACATAATCGAGCGACGGCTCAAACGAGGCGGGCGTCACGCGGGTGATGTCGTTGGGAATTTCATCGAGGCTGTAGCCAACCGCAAGCATGGCGGCGATTTTGGCGATCGGAAACCCGGTTGCCTTGCTCGCCAGCGCCGAGGAACGCGATACGCGCGGGTTCATTTCGATCACGAACGTCTGGCCATCACGCGGATTCACGGCAAACTGCACGTTCGCGCCGCCCGTCGCCAGTCCCACCCGGTCGAGGACGGCATGCGCCATATTGCGGAGGCGCTGGAATTCCTTGTCCGTCAGGGTTTGAGCCGGAGCGACCGTGATGCTGTCGCCCGTATGCACGCCCATTGGATCGAGGTTTTCGATGGCGCAGACGACGACAAAGTTGCCGCGCCCATCGCGCATCACTTCCAGCTCATACTCTTTCCAGCCCAGCACGCTCATCTCGACCAGTACCGTATGAACCGGGCTGAGCTTCAGGCCGCGCTCGACAATCGTGCGGAGTTCTTCCTCGTTATAGGCGACGCCGCCGCCGGAACCGCCGAGCGTGAACGAGGGGCGAATGAGACACGGATAGCCGGTCAGCTCGTTGGCCACGCGCACCGCGTCCTCGACCGTACTGACCATCTCGCTCGGCGGGCAGCTCAGACCTATCTCGGTCATGGCGTCCTTGAACTGCTGGCGGTCTTCAGCCAGATCGATGCTGGCCAGCGACGCGCCGATCAACTCGACGTTGTATTTGGCGAGCGTGCCGCGCTCGTACAATTCCTTGGCCAGATTGAGCGCCGTCTGCCCGCCGACGGTCGGCAGCAAGGCATCCGGTCGCTCAATCTCAATGATCTGTTCGATAATGTCAGCGGTGAGCGGCTCGATATAAGTCGCGTCGGCAAATTCCGGGTCGGTCATGATCGTCGCCGGGTTCGAGTTGACGAGCACGACACGATACCCTTGCGCGCGCAGGACTTTACACGCCTGCACGCCGCTGTAGTCAAACTCCGGCCCCTGACCAATGACAATCGCGCCAGAGCCAATCACCAGAATGGTGTGAATGTCGGTTCGTTTTGGCATGAATTACTCTGAACGTCGTCCAATCGGTAGCTGACGCACTCGAATGCGTGTTTCCTCAATGACGTTAAGGCTTCCACGCTCCAGATCCGCCGTCACTACCGGCAAATTGTTTAGCAACACAGTGGCTTGACCGGCAGGCAAACGTAATTGAGGCCACCGAAATACAATGACTGATGGCCGGTTTATTTGCCGTAAGGCAACTATCCGTCCAAAGTCAGTACCGGCAGACACGATTACTCGCGATTCGACAGCCGCACGATCAAAAATCTCCTCATCTTTCGCCGAAGCCATTCCAATCTCACGCACATATAGTGCGTCATGCCCGGCGATACGGAGATTTTCAGCAAGTCGTGGTGACAAAGCGTTGTCTACGAGAGACTTCATCAGCTAACCAACGGCAGTTGTCGCTCACGCACAGCGGCGGCTGCAAAACGCAACGCCTGGTAAATATCGGCTTCCTCCAGGTCTGGATATAACTCCAGAATTTCGGCGTTCGTCGTTCCGGACGCGACCATATCAACGACCGTTGCAACAGGGATACGCAGCCCGCGAATGCAGGGCAAGCCATCCATTTGGTCGGGGTCGAGTGTGATTCGAGGGAAGCTCATCATGTTCTTCCTGCAACTATCGCGCGCTCTACTCAGCGGCCTTGACCTGATTCTTCACCCGGTCCACAAACTCGTCAAACAGATAGAGCGAATCGTGCGGGCCGGGCGACGCTTCGGGGTGGTACTGCACACTGAACGCTCCCAGCGCTTCATGCCGCAGCCCTTCAATCGTATTGTCGTTCAGGTTGATATGCGTCACTTCCGCGCCGGAAAGATCGCTGTCAGGCGTCACGGCAAAGCCGTGGTTGTGCGCGCTGATCTCGACCGCGCCCGTCAGCAGGTTCTTCACAGGCTGGTTGCCGCCGCGATGCCCAAAGCGCATCTTTTCCGTCTTGCCGCCCAACGCCAGCGCCAGAATCTGATGCCCGAGGCAAATGCCAAAGATAGGCGTTTTTCCCAGAAGCTGCCGCGTGTTCTCGATCATGTAATCGACCGCCGCCGGGTCACCGGGGCCATTGCTCAGGAACACCCCTGCGGGATTGAGGGCCAGCACTTCGCTGGCGGGTGTGGTCGCCGGCACGACAGTCACGCGCAGGCCGCGATCCGTCAACATGCGTAGGATGTTACGCTTGATGCCCATATCGTAGGCGACGACCAGCGGGCCATGCGGATCATAGTGATGGATGCCGTACCACGCCGGATCACTCTGCTCGGTCCAGTGATACGGCTCGTCGCAGGTCACGTCATTCACAAGGTTCGCGCCGCTCATGTCCGGCGCGTTACGCGCCATTTCGACCAGCGCCTGCGCGTCCTCGGCAGCCTCTCCATGTGCAATCGCCGCGCGCATCACACCCTTATCGCGGATGTGCCGCACAAGCGCCCTCGTCGCCACCTCCGACAGGCCGATCACGCCTGCGTCGCGCAGAAACTCATCGAGCGTTTGCCGGCTGCGCCAGCTACTCACCACCGGGCTGAGCGCGCGCACGACAAATCCCGACACCCAGACGCGATCCGACTCCAGATCTTCGGGATTAATCCCGGTATTGCCCACATGCGGAACCGTCATGGTGACAATTTGCCTGTGGTATGACGGGTCGGTCAGGATTTCCTGATAGCCGGTCATGGAGGTGTTGAACACCAGTTCGCCGGTCTGTACGCCTTCCGCGCCAAAGCCCGTTCCCGTAAAGGTCCGCCCATCTTCAAGCGCCAGCAGTCCTCGCATGTGATCTCCTTACAAACAGAGGCGACCGGCAAAACTGGTCGCCCCCGCGTTCGCCATCCTAGGTTCGGTAATGCCCGTTGATGGATACGTAGTCGTGGCTCAGGTCACAGGTCCAGATCGTCGCCTGACCGTCGCCCAGCCCGCAGTCAAGCAGCAGGCTCACCGATGGCTGCGTAACGATCTCGGTCGCCTCGGCTTCGCTGTACTCGGCGGCGATACCCCGGTCGAACAAACACAGGCTAAACGCGCCGGGATCGCTGGTTTCGCCGGCAGCAATCCAGAGTCGAGTTCGCTCCGGGTCCAGCGGAACACCCGCTCGCCCGGCGGCAGCGATAATCCGGCCCCAGTTTGCGTCGCCGCCATAGAACGCAGTTTTGACCAGCGGCGATGTGGCAATGGTATTGCCGATCTGCTTCGCCGCTGCGTCATCCAGCGCGCCGGTGACATTGACGGTGATGAACCGGGTCACGCCTTCGCCGTCGCGCACGATGTCCTGCGCCAGTTTGGTGCAAACCGCGCGCAGCGCCGCCTCAAACCGCGCCAGATCGTCGTCATTGTCCAGCGTGACGCCACTCGCGCCGTTGGCCAGCAGCAGCACCGTATCATTCGTGCTCATGTCGCCGTCAACGACAATGCGGTTAAAGCTGTATTCCGTCGCCGAGCGCAGCGCCGCCTGCGCCGAAGCCAGCGGCAACGCGGCATCGGTCACAATGACACCGAGCATGGTTGCCATATTGGGGGCTATCATCCCGGCCCCTTTGGAAATACCCGCTACCGTGAAAGTTTGGCCCGACGCCGTCGTGACACAGATCGAAGCCAGCTTGGGCCGGGTATCCGTGGTCATGATCGCGGTCGCCGCCGCGGTCCAGTCGTCGCCGAGCGCGGCGCTCGCCTGCCTGACGCCCTGACGAATCTTGTCCATCGGCAGGTGCGTGCCGATCACGCCCGTTGACATCACCAGCACCGATTCCTGGCGCACGCCCAGCGCTTCCCCCACCCATGACGCCGTTACGTGCGCGTCCTGAATGCCCTTGCGCCCGGTGCAGGCGTTCGCGCAGCCCGTGTTCACAGCCACCGCGCGGATCGCCTCGCCGTTGCTCGCCAGCACATCCATGTCGACCAGAACGGGCGCTGCCTTGACCAGATTGGTGGTAAACACGCCCGCCGCCACACATGGGCGATCGCTGACAACTAACGCAAAGTCCAGCTTGCCGTCTTTCTTCAGGCCGCAATTCACACCGGCAACCTTAAAGCCGGCAACCTCACCTATTGACGATTCGACGACACCGGTCACTGAATCCCCTCGCCCTTTTCAGAAAAAATCTGCGCCAACTTCTCGACCAACTGATCGACGTGTTCCTTCTGCACCACCAGCGGCGGCACAAAGCGGATGACATTCGGGCCGGCGTTGACCATCAACAGCCCTTGCTCATAACCCGCTTCGATGATCGAACTGACATCCTGCGTCAACTCCAGCCCGATCATGAGACCGCGCCCGCGCACTTCCTTCACCAGCGGGCTATTGATCTCTTCAAGCCGCTCGCGCAGATACTCGCCGACTTCACTGACATGCGCCAGAAACTCGGGCTGGCTCACGCGCTCAAGCACGTGTTTGGCCACGGTGGTGATCAGCGGGCCGCCGCCGAACGTCGAACCATGATCGCCGGGATGGATATGGCTGGCAACGGCTTCTGTCGCCAGAATTGCGCCAAT